>MU158531.1:4467-16206 GCA_015711875.1 Candidatus Solincola jinzensis
TCCGCCATAGATCACGCAGGCCATGCTTGCCGCGGCCAATAGCGTCTTGGCGGCGGTGGCGGCCAGGCGGCGCCCCCCCAGAGGACCCAGGCGCAGGCGAAGCACCGTGCCGTCGATGAGCATGGAGAAGAAGTATGCGACGCTGAAACCGAGCGCCAGCCCCCGTACTCCCATGAGGCGGAAGAAAAGGAGGTTGGCCGCGATGTTTATGGCCACCACGAAGCAGTTGATGATCATGGGGGTGCGGGTGTCCTGCATGGAATAGAAGGTCTTGGTGAGCAACATGTCGATGGAATAGGGGATGAGGCCGAGGGAGAAGAAGAAGAGTACCCCGGAGAGGAGCTCGGTGTCGCCCGCCTTGAAGAAACCGCGCTGGAGGAGAAAGCGGACGATAGGCTGGTTTAGCATGAGATATATCACCGCGCAGGGCACGATGATAAGGGCGGTGGAGCGTATGCCCCCGTTCATGGTCTCCTTGAAGCGCCGCTGTCTATGCAGCGCGGCGTGTTCGCTCATGGCGGGGAAGATGGCGGTGATGATGGAGACGGCGAAGATCCCGTAGGGCAGTTGAAAGAACATCTGCGCATACTGGTACGAGGGCACTCCTCCATCCACCTTTATGGCCAGGGCGAACACGAACCAGGTCCCGATCTGCCAGAGGAGGATGTACCCGAGAAGGGGCAGCGCCAGACGCCCGATCCTGCGGATGGCGGGATGCTTGAGGTCGAAGGACAGGGTGTAGCGCACTCCGATGCGGAAGAGCATGGGGAGCTGCACCAGGGCCTGAACCGCCACTCCCATGGTGGTGCCCACCGCGAGCACCACCAGGTGCAGCCGGTTGTCGCGAGGTCCTGGCAGGAAATGGAACACCACCACCGTCCCTATGACCACCAGGTTATTGGCGATGGGCGCGAAGGCGGGGGCGGTGAAGTGCCGGTGGGCGTTCAGCAACCCCCCGAAGATGGCGCTGAGGCCGTAGAAGATGATCTGGGGGACGAAGAAACGCAGGAGGAACGCCGCTTGATCCCGCACCACCTGGGTGGTGATGTCCCCTGAGCCGTAGGAGCCGAAGGCGGTCATGAGGCGAATGATCAAGGGGCTTGACGCGATACCCAGGGCGGTGACCGCCGCCAGGATGACCATGGAGATGTTGGTGACCGAGCTCGCGACGTGCCAGGCTTCCTCGCGGGAGCGGGTGCTCAGATATTCCACGAACACGGGTATGAACAGGGAGGCGATTATCCCCCCCATCACCAGGTCGTAGATCATGTTGGGCAGGGAATTGGCGAGGTTGTAGGTGCTGGGCAGGTTGGTGCTGCCGTAGCGGAGGGTGAGGCCGAGAACGTAGGCCAGCCCGGCGTAGCGCAGGAAGCCGGTGATGCGGCTGATGGCGGTGCCGGCCGCCATCACGGCCGCGTTCCTGGCGAAGTCCCGATTCTCGTCCCTGGTTGGCAGCGGGCTTTCCGGGTCAACGTTCATCCGGCAGCCTTTCCCTGCGAGTGCTTGCCCCCGCGCAGTCGGCGCAGGAGGCGGCGCGACAAAACCACCGCTATTACGAAACCGGCCAAAACCGCGAGGAGGATCACGGCAAGGGTGTTGATAATGGAGGTATTGACGGTGGTCGAGGTGTTGTCGATGACCAGCTCCCCCGCTTCCAGCACGATATCGACGATGAAAGAGCCTTTGCGGTGGGTGTTCACGTCGAAGGAGAAGCGGTTCTCGCGCGGTTCGATGGTCACGGTCATGGAGCCGCCGTCGGAAAAGGTCAAAGCGGGGTTGTCGAGGCGCAGAGTAACCCCGCTGAGGGGATAGTCCAGGGCGTTGTTGACGTCGATGTTGAGCTTGCCCTGGGTGCTTGAAAGGGTGAAGGAACGTTTCTGGCTTATGCTCACCCGCGAGACCTCGCCTCTGACCATCGCCTCGATGCTCGCCAGGTATGCCCGGGAGGCGGTGTTGTCGCCCTCGCGCACGAAGCGATGGTTCTCCGCGACCAGCAGGGAGCGCTCCAGCGCCGCTTTTATGGCGTGATCCGGAGGTATGATGGCCGTGAAGTCCGCCACCAGGGATTTTTTCGCCGCCAGTTCATCCAGGTAGGCGGAGTCGAGATCCTCATAGACAGGCGCCTGTAAGGCCACGCCTTCCAGCGGAAACTGATCGGCATTGAGTTCCGAGAGACGTCGGGTCTGCAGCCAGGGGCAGGCGTTGACCGCCTCGTAGAAGGCATCGATGAAATAGCGGGAAGGCGTAAAAGCGGGTGGGAAGGCGAGCAGGCATGAGCGGACGGCGTTGGGTTTCTCGCGTTGCAACACCGCCAATTCGGCGAAGAGGGTCTGGATGATATGAGAGTCGTCGCTTTCCGGCATGCCCTCCAGGTAGGTGTAGAGGGTCTCGTCGCGCACGAAGGCTTTTAGGAGCAGCCCTTGAGAGTTCACGAAGCGGACAGGCTGCGCGAGGGTGGTGCCCTCCAAGAGCCGACGGCCCGCGGGGCTGAATCGGATCTCGTCGGCTCCCACCACCGCGAAATCAACCCCACCCTCGACCAGCCGCCCCAGGGTGCCATCGCTCAGGCGAAAGGAGGGGGAGACGAAGCCCCCTGCGGACGCCCCCTGCCCACTGGCCGCCTCTAAGCCCTTGCTCAGCTGGCGTGAGATGTCCTCCTCCCACCCCCGCGATGCCAGCAAGTCCAGGTCGGCGAAGGAATATGGGGAGGCCAGGAAATCGACGCGGTTTTCGCCGGCCAGATATGCCAGGTCGGCGAGCACGGAAGCCGCTCCAGGCTGGTACGGCCGGCCGTCTGGTTGCGTGGCGGAGAGCCTTAAAAGATCCTCGTAGGTGCTGCCGGGTATGGCCAGACTGGTGCTCACGGAGGGGAATCTCCTGAGCGCCCTGGCGAGGGCGTAGACGTAGCCGGTATCGGTTTCGGAGGAGGAACACGCGGCGGCCAGAGCGCTGTCGAGCGCGTTCCCCTGCGCGTCCGTGGGGGGGAGAAAATCAAGGGTCCAGAGGAGCGAGAGGTTCAGGGGGTACCCTGAGGCGGGGTCCATGATCACCAGGAAATTGGAGTCGGCGGCGAGGGTGTCACCTGCGGCGGATATCCTGACCTCGAAGGGATAGACCCCCGAGGGCAGACCCATGGCCGCGAGGTCCAGCTCGTACATCTTGTCCGTCCAGCCTTGATCGGGATCGATGGTCTCCAGGTCCCTCCATGCGATGGGTCTGCGGCGAGTACCGTTTCGGAAGGCGGCGAGGGAGGAGCGGGTGGTCGCGTTGGGATAGATGAGCAACTCGAGATAAAGGGTCTCCGTCCTCTCGCTCCCGGGCAGCTCTAGATGGACATCCAGGTAGGCTTGGCCGCCGGGCTGGTAGAAAAAGGCATTCATGCGGGCTGAGATCACGGGTGCCGGCTCTTGGGCAAGGGAGTCTACGCCGCCCGTCGCAAGCGCGCAGAGGACGGAGGCGGCACACGCCGCGGCCAGGAGAGCGCGTAATATCGCAAGCCGCCTCAACGGCCCCACCCCGCGAGATCAGGCGCTAGGCCCATGATCAGGCGGCGTTCCGGCAACTCCTGGAACCCCAGCTTGCGGTAAAGGGATCTCGCCGCCCGGTTTTCCTCCTGGGTGTTGACGCAGATCACCCCCGCGCCCATGGCGGTCAGGGAGTCGATAAGGCGGCGGGAAAGCGCCTCCCCGATGCCCTCGCCCTGACACGCGTCCCTGACGCCCAGCCGCTGCAGGTACCCGAAGCGCCCGTTGGCGCCCCCGATGATGTAACCAGCGAGCTGGCCTTGCGCCCTTGCCAGCAGGAAGAGGTTGCGCGAGCACGAGGAGGCCACCGCGTCCAGGGTGCGCGCGTCGAGCCTCCAAAAAGCGTCGAACGCGGTAGCGTCAAGCTCCAGGACTTCCTCACGGAAGCGTTTACGGTAGTGGATGATCTCCATCTCCTCGCGCCGTCCGCTCTCCCTGTCCACAGGACAGGGCCTTCTTTCCAACAGCACGATGCGGTAAAGATGCTTAAAGCCCCACTTCGTGAACTCCTCCGCCTCCCCTTCCCCGATAGGCCTGGTGACGAAAAGGGCGGCCCCTTCACGCAGGCTTCTCTCCGCGGCTTCGCGCACCAGGACTCCCCTCTCCTCTCCCCACCCCTTTAGATACCATAGGGCGGTGATGTCGCCGCGGCTCCTCCAGTTCGCCACCAGCACGAAGGGGGGGATGGATCGTCCATTGCCCTGGAGGCGGTATATGCGTCCCCCGCACGAGCGCATGAAATTGAGGTAGTGCTGCTTGCTGCGGAAAAAGTAGCTCCTCCTGACCTCTGGCCAGAAGGATTTGAAGCTCTCAGGGGGGGCTTCCTCTACGCCCGCGGCGTCATGGCGCATGGCGACGGGGTCTATTATCGCGACCACTTCCTTTCCGTTGCCGGGGCGGCCTAGACCATCCCCATGATCTCCCGGGTCATGAATATTATACCGATGGCCAGGAGCAGGAAGGAAAAGAGCATCAGGACGCGCCGGTCGCGGGCGCGCAGGGTGAAGAAGGAGCCGGTGAAGGCGCCGGGCATGACTCCCAGGGTCAAGGCCAGGGCCAAAGCCCAATCCACGTGCCCGAGGAGGCAGTGGATGATGCTTCCGGGCACGGAGAGCGCCGCTATGACCACCAGGGAGTTGCCGAGGCACTCCTTGAGCTCGAGGCGCAGCAGGAAAAAGAAGGCGGGCACCAGGATGACCCCGCCGCCCAGTCCCAGGAAGCCGGAGAAGAAGCCAGCCGCGAAGCCGATGGCTCCCAGTTTTAGGAGCGGGGCCGGCGCGCGTTCGGGCATGGATTCCAGGCGACTGTAGGGATCCCTTCCCAGGGCGGCTGAGGCGGTCCGCCAGGCCAGGTAGATGATGACCAGTGCGGTGATCATCATTATGTAGCGGGTATCTATGAGCGCGGTGGTGGACGAACCTATGGCGGTGCCCGCGAAACCAAAAAGAGCGCATATGGTCACGAGGCGACGGTCGACCTTGCCCGCGCGCCAGTAGTTTATGCTTCCCACCAGAGCGGAGGGGAAGGTGACGGGAAGAGGTGTGCCCAGGGCGATATCCGCGGAGCGCATGAGCAGAATCCGTATGGCTGGGGTGGTTATTATGCCTCCCCCCACGCCGAAGGCGCCCGAGGTGAAGCCGGCCGCGAATCCGAGGATGAGCGCGAAGAAGAACTCAAAGGCGCGAAACAAACACTCCCCTCCTTGGGCGTTCAGCGGATGATGTCCACGACCTCCGCGTCCGCCGCCCTCACCAGGTCGTAGGAACGTATCTTGAGTATCATGCCCGGTTCACCGCCGCCGGTGTACACGACATCCTCGCGCAGGGCCTGCATGTCGATATAGACGGGCATCTCGGATTTCAGGGCTACGGGCGGTGTGCACCCTATCAGGTACCCCGTCAACTGGCGCACTTCGTCCGCGTCGAGCAGGCGCAGCTTCCTGGCGCCGGTTTCCGCTTTGAGCTTGGAGTAGTCCACCGTGGCGTCACCGGGCACCAAGGCCATGAGCGGCTTTCCGTCCGCGAGGAAAAGCACGGACTTCACCACCTGGTGCGGCTGCAGGCCGAGCACGGCGGCGGCGCGGGCGGCGGTGCGGGCGGATTCGGGCATCCTGCTCAGCTCGTGCGGAATATTGGCCGTCTGCAGGTAATTGTGAACGTCCACGCTGCTGAGCAAGGCAACCTCCCTATGGCGTTTACCGTCCTGGTAACGGCGGTGGTCAGCGACGACCGGTGGCCATGGACTTATCCTCGCGCATTATAGCATAGTAAGCTGGCCGCTTTTCGCGGTCGGCGCGGGATGACAAGAAGGGGATTAGCGGGGCCCGGGCTACTTCAAACCGCCCTTCCTGCCGATTTCCTGGTAAAACTTGGTACCGTATCGCTCTTTGGTGGTTTGCCCGCCTTTGCGGCCGCCCTTCTGGCCTATTTTCTGGTAAAACTCGGTACCGTATCGCTTGAGCGTCGTCTTGCCCCCTTTTCTCCCCGCTTCGCTGCGGGTCAGCTTCTTGTTCGCCATGGGCGATCCCTCCTCGCAGTGGTCTCCTTGGTGCGTCCGGTCAGCGACTCAAGCCCTACTAAGATGTTTTACCCAAAGCGGCGACGCTTTAACCAAGCAGATCCCGGCTCTCCGGAAAATGAACCGAACGCGACCTCATCGCGCCAGGATACGAAGAGCCGGATCTGCCTTGTGGGTGGCATCGTGATCGCCCGGCGACAGGACCTCATCTTTCACGCCGGCTGTATGCCCAGATGCCGGCGAGCAGGACCAGCATGGCTCCCGCCGAGACGAGGGTGAGCCACAGGGGGATGGTGGAGAAGGTGTATACCACCACGCTTACCACCACCCCGGCGATAAGCACCCCCGCGAAGATAGAGATCATGGCCGGCCAGAAGGGCACATCGAAGACGAAAGCGGCCAGCGCGCCTGTCCATGCCCCTGTTCCCGGAAGGGGGATGGTGACGAAAACGCAGAGAGCCGCGTCCCTCCAGCGCTCGAAGGCCTTGCCGTGCTTCCTGCGCGTACGGGCGAAAAGCCAGGCGAAAAAGCGGTCCATGACCCTTGAGTGGCGGCGCAGCCAGTCCGAAAAGGGGCCTAGGAACAGGAGTATGAAGGGGATGGGGATCATGTTTCCAGCCACCGCCCAGAGATAGGCATGCCAGATGCTCATCTTCCAGCTGAGGTAGGCTATGGGTATGGCTCCCCGTAGCTCGAAGACGGGCACCATGGCGATGACGGCGGTGCGAAGCCACACCGGGATATTTCCATACCAGTTCGACAACGCGGCAAGGCCCGGTAGCCCGCGCCTCGCTGGAAGCCATCTCCACATCATCTAATCCCCGTTCCTTTCTCGCGGCTCATGGGGCAACTGGGCCACCCCTACGGTTTCGCTCCATCTTAGCGCCATGGTCAAGGTGACGCTAAGGTTCTCGCGGAAAGCTACTTCCCTCGAGGTTTTCGCCCCATATTAACATCTAAACCCTTTCCCCGTAACTTATATGTCCCTGAATGATATGTCCCTGAATGTCCCTGACGGCCTGCTGGGCCAGATCACCCGCATGCCGCTCCTGCGCGACTCCGCCCCGGCGATGTCCCTGAATTGAAACGGTCGCGCGGCGACGCGGGTTACCCGCGGCGCGCGGAGCGCGACATAAAAGCGGTGACTTCGAAACGCCCATCTCGCGTGCCCGAGGCGCATCGCACGCCGTATGTCTCGCAGGAGGCGCCGAGGTCGCACATCTCGGGTGCCCGAGGCGCTTTTTGGTGTAGAGCCCGCCGGCCCTTATTCGTTGCAATACTTGAAGGAGGTGAGAGAATGGGCCTCAACGGTTGCAAGAGGGAGAGGGGCGGGAAAACCGGCTGCTTCTCCCTGGCGGGGGATGGAAGCCTTCCCCTGGGAGTGGGTTTTCCCGGGGTGGGGGAGCTGCTGGAGCTCTGCCGCCGCAGGAGAGAGGAGGGCGTGGACACCAGTCAGGTGGAGAGGTTCATCGAGGAGGGTATCGCGGCCTATTCCGAAGGGAAGGCGCTCTACGCCGAGGTCATGCTGCGCGTGGCGCGGGATTCGCTGGCGTGAGCGTGGGGCGGCGGGCCATACACGGAGGCTTCAATAAAGGACATCCTTGCCGATCCAGCCGTCATAGGTGACCTTCCAGACGTCGCCCTCCTTTCTCAGGAGAAAAGTGGTTTCCTTATATCCCGCTCCCTCCGTGGGTTGTGTGTAACCCAGGATTATCTCCACGCGGACCTTGGCCTCGTCTCCCGCGACCTCGGCGTAGGTTATCTCTCCCACTCCGCTGGTTGTACCGGGGTTGTAATCCCTCTCGCCCTCCCAGTAGCCCCTCACCGCACGCAGGAGTTCTTCTCGCTCTTCCGAGGTGGCGTTTCCGGTGCCGTAGCACGATAGGCACGTGAGCGAAACGGCTAGGCATAGCGCGAGCAGCGTCAATGCCATGCCTAAAACACGCGCCAGCGCGCCGTGTGCGCGTTCCGCGCTGCTTTTCCGCTGCTTCAAGACCATATTCTCCTCTTCTCCTCTTCACCAGGGGCACGGATGATGCCGGCGTCGACCTTAGCGACTCTTCGCCTTGGAATACTGGTCGTAAAGTCGAAGGAGAAGCCGGGCCACTGGGCCCTTGCCATTACTTCCAGCACTCACTGCTATTATTATCCCGCCCACCCCGTTTTTCTATGCCTCGAAAGCGCGTTTTCGAGGAATGGCCGCCAGCGCTTGCAACCGTGGTCACCTCGTCGACAACGCCTCTTTTCCCGCCTCATGGGTGGAAGCGCCGTTTCTTGCCGCCGGCACTGGCGTGAGATCAGGCGGCAAACGGCCGTTCAACGATACCCGGCGATTTGAATACATCCTCACCGCCGACCCGTTCTTCGCCTTGCGCCTGCTCGTTCTTCCCTTTCCGCCTGCCTGGGGTGAGAACTTCACTATCGCTTCACGGCGCCGATCCGATGAAGCCTAGCCGCTGGGTTCTTGATGGAGTGAAGAAGACGATCCAGGTGGCGGAAAAGGCCGCGTTGGTCGGGTGGGGAAGTGCCGTCACGCGCCGGCGATGAGCGCGGCGCTGCTCCATGCGCCGAGCGAAGGCGAGGTATGCGGTCTGCCCTCGTGTCTGGCGACGTCTTTCGAGGCGGCATCCTGGGCCGGAACTCATCAAGCCGAGCCGTTTGCGCCCCCGGGTAGGGGCGGGGTCGCGCGGGCCGTTCCGCTCTCCCCTAAAGCAGCGTGACCGGGTCCACGTCCACGGCGAGGGCGATATCCTCGCGCGCTATCCTCTCCCTCCTGCAATAGGAACGCCGGAAGGCCTCATATGAAGAGAGAGCTTCCCTGAGCCTGCCGGCGAGCTTTTCCAGAAAAGCCGTCTTGAGGGTGAGATGATAGCGATACCTCCCTTTGAGCTTCGCCAGCGGTGCGGGAGCCGGCCCCAGCAGCTCCCCCTCATGGGGGCGGATCAGAGGTCGCATGATCTCCCCCAGCCCCTCGGCGGCGGCACGGGCGTGCTCCTCCCGCTCCGAGCTTATCACCAGGTTGACCAAGCGGCTGAAGGGGGGGTAAAAGGCCTCGCGCCGGAAGGCCGTCTCCTGGCGGTAGAAGGCCTCCGCGTCTCCCCGCACCGCGGAGCGGATGGCGTAATGTTCGGGATTGAAGGTCTGCACGATGACCCTGCCGGGCAGCGTTCCCCGCCCCGCCCTTCCGCTTACCTGGGTGAGGAGCTGGAAAGTCCTCTCCCCGGCGCGGAAGTCCGGAAGCCCCAGGGAGGTATCGGCGTTGATCACCCCCACCAGGGTGACGTTGGGTATGTCGAGCCCCTTGGCGATCATCTGGGTTCCCAGGAGCACGCGCGCCTTGCCCGACTTGAAGTCTTCCAGCATATCCCAGTGGGCGTGCTTGTGGCGCGTGGTGTCGGCGTCCATGCGGATGCAGGTCAGTTGCGGCAGCAGACGCCGCAGCTCTTCTTCCACTCGCTCGGTGCCGATGCCCGCGTAGCGCACCACGTTCTTTCCGCACTGCGGGCACAGGAAGGGCTCGGGGACGCTCCAGTTGCAGTGGTGGCAGAGCAGGTGGGTCTCGCGGGCATGGAAGCACAGGCTCACGGAGCAGTTACGGCACTGGAAGATATAACCACATTGGTGACATTGCAGGAAGCGGGCAAAGCCGCGGCGGTTGAGAAAGAGGATGGCCTGTTCGTTCGTCTCGTGCACTCTCACCAGGGCGTTGACCAGGCGGGGCGACAGGATGGTGCGCATACCGGGCACGCTCAATTCCCGCATGTCCACGATCTCCGCCCCGGGAAGGGGTCGGTCGTCCACGCGCCGCGGCAGCACCAGGTAGGAGTAATCGCCCTTCTCCGCGGCGTAACGGCTTTCCAGAAGGGGGGTGGCGCTTCCCAGCAACAGAACCGCCCCGCTCAAGCGCGCCCGCTCCTCCGCGACATCCCTGGCGTGATAGCGCGGCGCGGAATTCTCCTTGTAGGTGGACTCGTGCTCCTCGTCTATCACGATGAGCCCGAGGTCGCGCAGGGGGGCGAAGAGGGCGGAGCGCGCCCCTATGACCACGCGGTAGCGCCCTTCCCTTATCCCCCTCCACTGATCGTAACGCTCCCCCAGTCCCAGGCGGGAGTGCAGTACCGCCACCTCGTCGCCCAGCCGCCCCTTGAAGCGCTGTACCATCTGTGGCGTGAGCGCGATCTCCGGGACCAGCACCAGGGCGCTGCGGGAGCGCGCCAGCGCGTGCTCGATGGCGTGCAGATAGACCTCGGTCTTGCCGCTGCCGGTGATGCCGTGGAGGAGGACGACGCCACCCCCGCCCGCGTCCATCCTCTCTCTGACCGCCCGCAGCGCTTCCTCCTGCTCGGGGTTCAGCTCGTGGGGCTCCACATGGGGGAAGGAGCGCGTCGCGAAGGGGTCGCGCAACCTCTCCTCAGATCGGATGGCGATAAGACCCGCTTTCTCCGCTTCTCGGAGCGCGGCGGACGAGGTCTTGGCGACTCGTTGCAGCTCAGGCACGGTGAGGACACCGCCGTGTTCGCGCAGGGATTCCAGCAGGCGCAAGCGGGCGGGGGTGCGCGCGAGGGCCGTCTCGGGTTCCTCGAGCGCGTTCCTGCCCGCCGCGGTGATCTCCACGAGGCGCACGGTTACGCGTGAAACCTTGGGCCGCGGGATGACGAAGCGCCGCTTGACGTACCCCATGTCCAGCAGTGCCTTGAGGGCTGGGGAGGAGAACCGGCTTCCCAGGGATCCCTTGAGCTCGGAAAGCGTGAGTTCTCCTCCCCGCTCGGCCAGTGCGCGCACGATGTCGCGGCGACGCGCCGCCCTGGCGGGAAGGGCGTCAATGATCTCGCCTGCTTCTGAAGCCAGGGATACATACTCCACCACGCGGCGGGAGCGTCCCGGAGGCATTACCAGGCGAAGGGCCTGGTTGAGGGAACTGAGGTAACGCTCGGAGATCCATCCGCAGAGGCGCACCATCTCATGGTCGAATACCGGCGGCTCGTCCACCACCGCTTCCACGGCGCGTATCCTGGGTATGTCCGGGGGTTGGCAGGTCCCCAGCACGTAACCGATCTGCAGGGTGTTGAGCAGCGGGACCAGCACCACGCTCCCGGTGCGCACCTCGCATTCCAGTTCTGGCGGCACCATATAAGTGAAGGGACGATCGAGCTCACGCGAGGGCGCGTCTATGAGGACGTTCACGAAGGTCCCCGTTTCGTTACCCGTTCCCTTAGAGCCGGACATGGCCCAATTATAAAGGTCGGCGCCGACGGGAGAGTTCCTTTTACACGTATTCCGGGCGTCGGTGCCTCAAGCGCTTGCCCTTGAGGGCTTCGGGCTCATAGGACACTCTTTCTCTATCCGCGCCACGCGGTCAGAGGACCAGGGCACAAAGCGCGGCTGAGAGGGAGAGAAATGCAGCGTAGGGGATGGTCCCGGAGCCTTGCCTCGCGCCGGGGGCGCCTCCGGGGCGGCGTCGCAGGCGGCGGGAAGCGAGGCTTATCGCCCCCGCTATGCCCGCCGCTGCCGCTCCCAGGATGAAGGCCGGCCAGAGGAGCGAAGGACCCGCGAGCAAGCCGATCACGGCGAGGGATTTCACGTCACCGCCTCCCACCATGCGCAGCAAAAAGGCGGGCAAAAGCAGGAGGAATCCGAGCGACATACCCCACAGGCCTTGGCCCAGGAAGCTCCATCCACCCCATGCCGACATCACGGC
>JACVJG010000010.1 GCA_015711875.1 Candidatus Solincola jinzensis
GCGGATGATATCGGGGTGGACGTGTATCTTTCCCACGTCGTGCATCTGGGCGGAGTATCCGATGACCTCCACCTCCCGCGCGGGCAACCCGAGCTCCGAGGCCAGAAAGGCGGCGTAGAGGTTGATACGCAGGATGTGTTCGCCCGTCAGCTCGTCGTTGACCTCCGAGGCCCTCGCTAGCGCCTGAACGGTGTAGCGGAAGGCTTCCTCCGTCTCCTGCATGCGGCGAGAGAGAGCTTGGAAGAAAGTGGCATCCAGGAAAAAGGTCTTGAGGGCCTCGAGGTCGAAGGCGTTGATGGTCCCGGGGTAGGCAGATGCCACCACCAGGTTGCGGCCGTCGCTTACCCAGGCCGCCTCTGAACCAGCTCCCTCCGGCGCGTAGACCCCACACGCTACGCCCCATCTTGGCCCCGAGCCTTCCTCGGAGATCCCCATGGCTTTGAGCACCGCGTTGGAGTATATGCGGCCTTGTTCCTCCAGCCCGTCTACGGTGGCGGTGAAAAGGGTCCCGGTGATCCCCTGGGGGGGCGTGCTGTGGCCCAGGAAGATACGCCCCGGGCCTCGCTGTTCGCCGGAAGCGGCGAGGAAGGCCTGGGCCAGCTCGCGGTCGGCCTCCGTGGCCAGGGCCTCGCTTTCCTCGCAGCTCCTCAAGAGATTGGCGCTCAAGCCGGTCACCGAAGTCATGGAACGATAAGCCCCCTCAAGGCCATCGCGCATGGACTTGAGGCGCAGCAGGGAGCGCACGCGCGCCAGCAGTTCCTGGCGGTCCACCGGCTTGTTGAGGAAATCATCCGCCCCTGCCTCCAACGCCCTCACGCGGTCGGCGGTGGAATCCAGGGCGGTTACTATGACCACGGGGACGAAGGCGGTGCGTGGGTCCTCCTTTACGCGCCGGCATACCTCCACCCCATGTATACCCGGCATGAGGATGTCCAACAGCACCAGGTCGACGGGGTATTCGTTCATGGCGCGAAGCGCTTTCTCGCCGTCGGTCGCCCGCAATACACGGTACCCCTCCGGTTCCAGAACCGCCTGCAGGAAATCGAGGTTGACCGGCTCGTCGTCCACTGCCAGCACTACAGCTCCCGTCGTGGTGGCGGGTAAACCTCCGCCCTCATGGTAAATCTCCACCTGCATCGACCTCCTTAGTGATCCCGCTCTCCGGGGAGAAGGGAAGGAGGAAGGAAAACCTGCTCCCCTTTCCCTGCTCGCTCTCGACCCAGATCTCACCGCCGTGCAACTCGACCAGTTTCTTGCTCAAGGCCAGGCCCAAGCCCGTCCCCCCGCCCTTGCGAGCCCCCTCTCCCACCTGGGTGAACTCCCTGAAGAGCCTTTTCTGATCATCGGCGGCGATGCCTACCCCGGTGTCTTCGACCTCCATTATCATCCCTTCCGGGCACGAGTAGGCCCGCAAGGTCACGCGTCCCCCCGGAGGGGTGAATTTGATGGCGTTGGAGAGGAGGTTGAAGAGCACCTGGGTCACCCTGCGCCGGTCGGCTCGCAGAGGGCGGAGCGCGCTTTCCCCCTCCACGCGCAGTTCGACGCCGCTCCGCTCGGCCTCTTGGCGCATGATATCGGCGGCGGAACGCAGCAGGTCTTCCGCCGCCACTTCCTCGAGGTGCAGCTCCAGGCTTTCCGCCTGCAGCCGCATGTAGTCGAGGATCTCGGTGATGAGGCCCAGGAGGTGTTTCCCTCCTGTGTGGATGTTCTCAAGATAGCGGCGTTGTCGTTCCTCCAGTTCCCCGTAGGTTCCCGAGAGAAGGAGCTCCGAGAAACCGATGATGGCATTGAGGGGGGTCTTGAGCTCGTGGGTGATCGAGGCCATGAAGCGGTTTTTAAGGCGGTCGAGCTCCTGCAATTGGCGTTTCTCCTCCTCAAGGCGCAGGATGGCTCGCTCCTCCGTGATGTCGCTGACCAGGTGAACCGTCCCCGCCGTCTCGCCTGAGGTATCTAAATAAGGGGTTATGAGAACACGGTATTCTCTTCCCCCCGCGTCCACCATCTCGTAATTCGCTGCCTCCCTTTCCAGGGCTCCGGCGATATTCTGACAGCTCTTGTAAGATCCACCGCAGGCGAGTACTTCCGAACATTCCCTGCCCACGATCTCCCGCTCCGGCATTCCCGTGTAGCGCGACAGGGCGCGGTTGGCGCGCATGATCTTTCCGTCCAAGCCGACCAGGAAGACCATATCGCGAAGGGAATCCACCGTGGCCTCCCATTCGCGGCGCGCCGCCTGTACTACCTCGAAGAGAAGGGCGTTCTCCAGAACCAGGCCCAACTGCTGCCCGATGAGGGAGAGGGATTCTTTCTCCCGCGCCCTCCAGACGCGTGGATGCTCAAAAGCCAGGGAAACCATTCCCACGGGCCGGCGGTTGCTCTTGAGGGTAAAAAGGAGGAGGTCGGGAACCCCACCCCCGCCTTTCGCCGACAGGAAGTCCAGCCATTCCCGCGCGCGAGGCTCGATGCCGACCAGCGTCTCCCCGTCGATCACGTCCACCACGGTGAGGATGGCATGAAAGAGATGATGCAGCGCTATCCTCCCGTTCTCGCTCTCAAGTCTTGCGATAAGGTCTACTGGGAGATTGTGGTAATAACGTAGCTTAGGAACGGCTCCCGGTAGGGCGACGTGGAAAAGGGCATAGCGTTCGCAGTCGAAGTGGTACGCGAGCTCCCGCAGCGCGGAGGGGAGCGCCTCCTCATCGCTCAGGGGACGGTTTAGCGCTCTCACCACGGCGTTGAGGGCCAGGAGCGAGGAACGGTATTGGTCAAGGTCAGCGCGCAGCCTGGCATTGAACCTACAGCGCAGCACCGCAAGCTCTACACTGAAGGGATCGGGGTCCAGCAGCACCTCGATGTCGAGCCGGCCCTCGCGCAGAGAGCGCATGACGGTTTGCTGAAAACCGGCCTCGCGGATGGGTTCACCGTCCACTATCAGCAAACCCTTCAAGCCCTCGAGTCCCTCCGGGGCCTCAGCCAGGACCCGGCCCTCGATACCCATGTCACGCAGACAGGAGAGAACGGCGGTGGCGTATTCTGGGCGCCGCGTGATCACAGATACCTCAAAGGAATCCTCCGCTTCCTGCAATATGACCCTCCCCGCCGCCTGTTCGATTCTGCTCATTCCCCCTACCATTGTAGTATACGGCCGTTCCCTTGGCTCGTTTTATGCGGAAATCCATGCATTGAGGAGACCGCGGCCTGTTGCTTCTCATTGGGTAACGAGCCGAATCAGCGCTCCGCGAGATAGCGAAAGCTCAGCCATCACTGTCAACTGCGACCCTCAGTCCATATAATGGTGATGATCTGCTCTTGCCGAGGAGGAGGAAGATGAGCTGTACAGTGGCGGAACTGATAGCGCTACTGGAGAAAATGGCGCCGTCCGCCTGGGCGGAGGAGTGGGATAACGTCGGTCTGCAGGCGGGGTCTGCGCATAAGACGGTCGACGCCGCCCTGGTTTGCCTGGACCTCACGCCGGAAACCCTGTGGGAGGCGCGCGAACGCAAGGCGGGTCTGGTGATCGTCCACCATCCCCCCGTATTCCGACCCCTGAGCTCGTTGGCGGAGGATGATCCCGCGGCGGCTGTGATCTGCATGGCGATAAAGTGCGGGCTGTGCGTTTACGCCGCCCATACCAACCTCGACGCTTCTCCCGTCGGCGTGAGCGCCGCACTGGCGGATAAACTGGGCGTCCACGATCACCGTCCCCTCGACCCTCGATCACAAGGTGGCCGTTACAAGCTGGTGACCTTCGTCCCTCCCGATCGGGTGGCGGAGGTGAGCGAAGCCCTTTTCGAGGCCGGGGCGGGGATCATAGGCGACTACACGGGTTGCTCCTTTCGTATGGAGGGCACCGGCACCTTTATTCCCGGCCCGTCAGCGCATCCCGCCTACGGTGAGCCCGGGCGCCCCAACGAGGTGAGGGAGGTCAGGCTAGAGGTGGGTTTGGATGGAAAGAGCCTGGGGGCCGTCCTCAAGGCCCTGTTATCCGCCCATCCTTACGAGGAGCCGGCGTACGACATCTATCCCCTGTGCGCTGATCTCGGGGCGGCGGGCATGGGAAGGATAGGAGAGCTGGAGAAGGAGACGCGTCTGGCGGAACTGAGGCGGCGGTGCGCGGAAAAGCTGGGAAATCCTGGCGTGCGGTTGGCGGGTGACCCCCACCGGGTGGTGAGCAGCGTGGCGGTGTGCGGTGGAAGCGGCGGGGATCTTGTCAACGCGGCGGCGCGAGCCGGCGCGGAGGTGCTGATTACCGGGGATGTCGGCTATCATGCGGCCCGCGAGGCCCTGGCCCTGGGCGTAGCGGTGATCGACGCCGGCCATTACCATACCGAGCGTCCGGTGGTGGGTCATCTCGCCACCCTGCTTTCGCGTATGGCGGAGGAGAGAGGGTTGGAAGTCGAGGTCCTGGCGTCTGAAAGCGATGCTTGCCCATGGAGTGACGGAGGTGTGGATTGAACGGATTGCAGGCCTTATTTCAGGTACAGGAGCTGGACACCCGCATCTTCGAACTGCGCGAGCGGGAGGAGAAGCACCCGCTCAAGGCCGAGCTGGAGGAACTGGGATCGCGGGAAAAGGAGCTGGCGGGCGAGCACGAGAGACTGCAGGATGAGCTGGATGGATGGCGCAGGAAACTGCAGTCCCTGGAGGCGGAAGCGCAGCGCCTGGAGGAAAAGCTCAAGCGCGAAGAAGATAAGCTTTACGGCGGAAGGGTGAACAACCCCAAGGAGCTGCGCGGCCTGCAGGCGGAGGTGCGATCCCTCAAGCGCCAGAAAGACGACCTGGAGACCGAACTCCTCGAGGGCATGGAGGCCCAGGACGACCTTAAGGCGAAGGCGGAAAGCCTGAGGGGTGAGCTGGATTCCCTGCGTGAGCAGCTGGAGAGTAAGAGAAAGGAGCTGCAGTCCGAGGTGCGTGAGATGGGGGCGGAGCTGGCGGAGCTCGAGAGCCGAAAGAAGGAGCTGGAGGCGGGGATCGACGAGGACACCCTTGACCTCTACCGGCGCCTGCTCGAGAGCAAGCACAACCTGGCGGTGGTGAAGGTGGAGGAAGGGGTGTGCCTGGGTTGCCGGGTAGAGCTCCCGGGAAAGGAATACGACCGCTTCATGAAGTCGGAGGCCGTGTTCCGCTGTCCCAACTGTGGCCGTATTCTGGTGAAGTGAGGCCGAGATGCAGCAGCCATGGTGCTGTCAAGGCCGGAAGGGATGCCGATAAGAAGGTATTCTGGTGAGATGAGGCGGTGATGGAGTAGCTATCGCGGGCTTGATCCAGGGATTCCCGCTGCGGCTGCGTTCTGGTGAGGTGACGCGTAGGCGGAAATGGACGGTGAGGAGGCGGCATATGCCCGCGGCGAGGAAAAGCAAGAAAAGCGTGGTGGAGCCCTTTTTCCAGGGGGCTAAGCGTTTCGAGGAGCTGCACGTGCACGTGGACGGAGCCGCGCGCGGTAACCCCGGCCCCGCCGCCATCGGAGTGGTGGTGAAGACCCGCCAGGGCAGAAGGGTGGCCGCCTTCGGCGAGGTCATAGGGGAGGCCACCAACAATTACGCCGAGTACACCGCCCTGGTGCACGCCCTGCGCCTCTTGTCCGTCTTCGAGGTGGACCGCCTGCGCGTCTATACCGACAGCGAACTCATGGCGCGCCAGGTCAACGGGGAATACAAGGTGAGGGACAGGAACCTGCGCAGCCTGTACGCGCAGGTGTTGTCGATGATGGGGCGCTACCGCGACTGGGAGGTCTTGCACGTGCCCAGGGAGGAAAACGCGGAGGCGGACGCCCTCGCCAACCGGGCGCTGGACGAGGAGGCGCCCGCGCGCGCGCGGCCGCCGCGGCGCGCCGCCTCGCCGACCTCGGGACAGGAAAGCCTTTTCGAGGAAGAGGACGCGGAGATGGAGGGATAGCGGTGTTCCTTCTGGCCCATCTCGGATATGCGGCAGCTCCCGCTTCCCTGGCCGCGAGGTGGTGGGGAGAGCGGCGCGGCTTCTCCTGCCAAGCCCCGGATATGAGATGGATGCTGGCCGGGGCGGTGCTGCCGGACGTGGTGGACAAAACGGTGGGGCAGGTGCTATTCCGCCCCTATTTCCAGAACGGCCGCATTTTCACCCACACCGTCGCCCTTACCCTCATGGCGCTGCTCGCTGGCGCCTGGAGCTGGAGGCGAAGCGGGGATGAACGCCTCCTCCTCCTGGGCTGTGGCATGGCCAGCCATCTCATGCTGGATCGCATATGGATGGAACCGACCACCGCCCTGTGGCCTTCCCTGGGCCCCTTTCTGCGCCATCCCTCCCTGGGCACCATCATGGAGCAGATCCGCGAACACCTCACTGACCCCCTTTTCTGGGTCGGGGAACTCTCCGGAGCGGCGCTGCTGGTGATGTCACTGCGTCTCCTGGGCGTGGAAGACCTTAAGTCCTTGGGGGATTTCCTGCTACAAGGCCTTTCACCCGCACTGGAGGAAAGAGCCGCTGAGAGTCCCGTGCGAGAACAAGGCTGACCTTTCCTTTCCCCCTCGCATGAGAATTCCCTTCCCATACGCTATCCGCCTTTCGTTTACCTCTTGCCGGCGCTCCTTCTCTGCAGACGGGGCAAGGTTATAGGGGCCGCGTATTACCGTGGCTGAACGGTAAAGCCATGAGGCCGGCGCGTTTCGACCCTTGCTCTGGCGTCCGACCGTCATCTGCGTGTGGCGCGCGACATCGCAGAGCGGGGATTCCCGTGGCTGAACGGCGATAGGGATGTCATGGGCCGGGTCCGGCTTTAGGACACGCGTCCTCCCCATTGCTCAATTGGATATGCTGGTAATGCGCGACCTGAGAGTTGGTGACCCGCTTTCCTGTCTGCTCCGTGGGCCTTTGAGGCTGCGTGAGCCATCGGCTTTATCGCGCTTCCGCCCGTTTCCCGGCGTCATTGCGTCCCGGCCGTTCGGCACATAAAATGTTTAGGTCATGGGAACCGCTTACATCGTGAGGCACGGAGAGACGGAGTACCATGCCCAGCACCGCCTGCTGGGCCGCCTTGATATAGGCTTGAACGAGAATGGGCGGGAGCAGGCGCAGCGCGTGGCCCGCTACTTCTCGGACATCGAGCTTGCCGCCATATACTCCAGCCCCCTGAAACGCTGCTTGGAGACGGTGGGACCGCTGGCCGAGAGCAAGGGACTCGAGGTGGTGGTGATGCCCGGGCTCATGGAGGTGGACATGGGGGAATGGGACGGGCAGCCCATAGCGGATCTGTTCGCCGGGGGCAACGAGCTGGTGGGAAAGTGGATGCGCAACCCCTCCTCGGTGACCATACCCGGGGGAGAGGATTTCTCCTCCGTGAGGGAGAGGGTGATGGAGGCGGTGCGGGAGATAACCTCCCGCCATCCCGGCGATGACCGCGTGGTGGTGGCCACCCATGGTGGCCCCATAAGGGGTATCCTGTGCGAGGCCCTGCGCATGGACCTCGATGACATGTTCCGCCTCCAGATAGACCTGGCCTCCATATCCGCCGTGAGATATTTCGATGGCGGCATACCCGAGACGGCCATGGTCACCCTGGTGAACGAGACCCTCCATCTCCGCTGACGGGCCCGCGCGTCGATTACGCGCCGCGGACTTTTGACGCGCCGTCCTCTCCGCGCACTGTTTGAGCGTTCTCGTAAGATGAAGTGGTTTTTTCAGTAAGGCGATAGGATTGCCGCATCGCATGCGCGCCGTTTTATGGCGACTGGGAGGAGGTTAATCTAGTGGAGCGAGAAACGAGGGTGCCACCGTTTGACGTCAGGGCCTTGCTTTTTGACTGGGACGGCACCCTGGCCGACACCATCGAGCTCATCCTCTTCACCTTTGAGGAGACCCTTCGCGCACTGGGGCTGCCGCCGCGGGGAAGGGACGAGATCCTCTCGCGGGTGGGAAGGCCGCTCATGGAGCAGGCGCTGGAGATCGATCCCGCGCGCGCGGAGGAGATATTCTCCACCTACCAGCGCCTCTATGAGGAGAACCACGGCCGCCTTGTGAAAGAGTTCCCGGGGATCCGGCAGGCCCTGGAGGCGTTGCGCGACAGGGGGTACCTCATGGCGCTGGTGACCTCCAAGCGCGCCAACGGCGCTTATTACGACCTGCGTCACTTCGGGTATGAGGGCTTTTTCGACGCCGTGGTCACCGCCGACGACACCGTTATGCACAAGCCGCACCCCGAGCCGGCGTTGGAGGCGTTGCGCCGCCTTGGGACAGCGCCGGATGAGGCCACCTTCATAGGCGACAGCCCCTTCGACGTGCGCTGCGCGCATGCCGCCGGAATGACCATGGGGGCGGTGGAATGGGGGCCTTTTCCCCGCCAGGTCCTGGAGGCGGAGAGACCAGATTACTGGGTGCGCGACCCGGCCACCCTCAAGGAGATCTTCCCGGGTCCCGTCGCTGGCTGATGGCGAAGTGCCCGGTTTCACAAACGCGGCGACCAGGTTCAGGAATACTGTGCCTGGGCTCAGAAACATGGCGTGTAGGTCCATATAGATGGTTCTTGGCTTCAGAAATACATTGCCCAGGTTCAGAAACATGGTGGACACCGCTTGACCGCTGTGCTAATATAGCTTTTGTCCGCGCACCGCGTAAGTGTTCCCCTTTCGCCTTTTCGATATTTCCCGTGCTTCATGCGGCCGGGTATCCACATTTTTTCTTCGTCGCGCGCAGCAGAGCGGCCGCATGAAGGCGCACGGAAACGGATAGAGGTTTGGTGAGGGGCCTTCCGGGATAAAAAAATAAAGGTCCATAAAACCCCTCCTAGGACGAAAGAGAAGCATCGGAGGGCCCCTTCACCAATATTTACCAGGCCCTTCGGGAGCGGGGGTGCGGGTCCCTCGACCGCGGGGCGAGACGGACGTGAGGAGCGAGGCGCTAGGGAGAGGAGGAGACGATGCCGTATTTCGACGACATCAACGTGTTCTACGATCTGCTGGTCGGGGTCTTCGACGAGCTCATGAAGGATCCCGCCATCCGCCAGAAGGCCCTGGACTCCAAGCTGTTGGTCAGGTTCGTGTACCGCAACCCCGAAGGCGAGTACTGGATCGACTGCCGTGGCGACGAGGTAAAGGTCTATCCAGGCGGCTTCACGGGAGAGGGCGAGCCTGACGCCACGCTGTCCATGGAGCTCGACACCGCGCACGCCTTCTGGTGCGGGCAGCTCAACCTGCTGGGAGCCCTTTCCAGCGGCGAGATAGACGCCGAGGGCTCTGTGCCGCGCCTGCTCAAGATGCTCCCGGTCATCAAGCCCGCCTACGACGTTTACGTGGGGTTGCTCAGGCAGAAAGGCCTGGATGACCTGATCATCGAGGAAGAGGAGGAGGACTAAGCCCCCCCTTGCCCGGCGACATCTGGGCCCGGTGGCTAGACGAGGCGGACCGCGAGGCTTCCGCCGACCGCCAGATGAAGCTCCTGCGCTCGCAGGTGCGCGACCGCGTGCTCCACAAAGCCTCGTTGAGGCCGGGGGCGGTGGTGGTCGACCTGGGGTGCGGAAGCGGTCTGATCTCCCTGGAGGCCGCTCGCCTGGTGGGACCCGGGGGCGCGGTGCTGGCGGTGGATGCCAGCGAGGGCGCCCTGCGTATCCTGGCCCGTAGGGCTGAGGAGAAGGGCATTCACAACCTGCGTACCCTGCACGCCGATATAACGGGCATACCTGTGGAAGATGACACCGCGGATGCGGTGGTTGCGCGCTCTGTGCTCTGCTACGTGAGGGACCGGGCGGCGGTGTTAAGGGAAGCGTTGCGCGTGCTGAAGCCGGGGGGCGCCCTTTCCTTTTTCGAGCCGGTGCTGGCGGAGGAGGAGATCTCCGCCGACTGGGGCGAGGAGAGATATCTCTGGGCGAAACTGATGGGGATTCTGGAGAAAAGACACCCCGCTTACGGTTTCAAGCGCCGCGACCTGGTGCGGGAGGTTGAGGAGGCGGGTTTCGAGGGGGTGGACAGCTTCACCTGGCATGCCGAGGTGACGCGGCCTTTCTCCGATGCCCAAGAAGCGATGGAGGAACTGCGAAGCGGACTTCCCGGGGAGCTCTCCCTGCTCTCGGTGTGGCAGGACGCGGGCGTGACCGTGGAGGAGGTGGAGGCGGTGGCCAGCCGCCTGGCGGAGGAGTCGACCAAACCTTCTTTTCGGGACGTGCTACCTTGCATCTATGTCTGGGGGAGGAAACCGGAGTCTTAGGTTATAACCGCATGCTCGTGGAAATGCCGCCGGCGTATGCCGGGCGGAGAGGAACGAGAGGAGAAGAGGATGAGAGGATTCTGTGGCAGATATCTGGAGGTGGACCTCGAGAAGGGAGTCACAAGCGAGAAGCCCGTCGCGGATGAGGTTTTCAGGGCTTACGTGGGCGGCACCGGACTGGGCGCCTATCTGCTGGCGAAGGAGATGGACCCCACCGTTGACCCTCTTTCTCCCGAGAACCCGCTCATGTTCCTGGACGGACCCCTCACCGGAAGCAATTTTCCGGGAAGCGGGCGGTCGTCGGTGGTGGCGCTTTCCCCCCTCACCGGCCTCTGGGGAGAGTGCAACGTGGGCGGGTCTTTCGGAGCCGCGGTGAAGCTGGCGGGTTACGACGGTATCGTCTTCAAGGGGAAGGCGGAGAAGCCGGTTTTTCTCTGGCTGGACGGGGAAAAGGCCGAGCTGCGCGACGCCTCACATCTTTGGGGGCTGGACACCTACCAGACCAACGATCGCCTGCAGGATGAGCTCAGGGGAGACGGCGGCCCCGTGCGTACCATGCAGATAGGCCCAGCGGGGGAGAACGGCGTGCGTTTCGCGGCCATAGTGAACGAGATAGGCAGCGTGGCGGGACGCTGCGGCCTTGGGGCGGTCATGGGTTCCAAGAACCTCAAGGCGGTGGCGGTACGCGGCGGCGGCAAGATGGGCTACGCGGACCCGGAGAAGGCTAAAGAAGTTCGTAAAGCGGTGGCGGAGAAGCTGGAGAGCAGCATCCTGGCCGGTACCCTGCACGAGATGGGCACCAACGGGGCTTTGGACACCGGCATGCTCTCCGGGGACGTGCCGGTGAAGAACTGGCAGTTGGGGGAATGGATGGAGGCCCTGGATACCCTGAACTCCTTCTATTACAACGACCATATCCTGGTGAAGATCATCGGGTGTTACGCCTGCACGGTACGCTGCAAGCGGGTGGTGAAGGTGGAGGGAGGGCCCTTCGCCATGGAGGAGCACGCCGGCCCCGAATACGAGACGGTGTGCCTCATGGGCACCAATCTCATGAACCCCAGCCTGGAGGCGGTGGCCAAGGCCAATGATCTGTGCAACCGCCTGGGGATGGACACCATAGCCATGGGGTCGGTGCTCGCCGCGCTCATGGAGGCGCAGGAGAGGGGGATGATAAGCAGGGAGGAGACCGGGCTCGATTTTTCCTGGGGAAATATGGAGTCCGCCCTCGAGGCCATACGCCTAACCGCTGCGCGGGAGGGTTTCGGAGAGCGCATGGCCGCGGGGTCAAAGGCACTGGCGGAGGAGTTGGGCGCGCCCGAGCTGGCGGTGACGGTGAGAGGGCTTGATTTCCCGGCCCACGACCCACGCGGCTACCACGGTTACGGTCTGGCTTATGCCATGGGCGCGCGTGGCGCCTGCCACCTCAACTCCACCAATCTGCTCATCGAGGGGGGCATGGGCTCGTGGCCGGAGATAGGCCTCAAGGGCCCCTACAAGGGCATGACCAGCAAGGGCAAGGCGGAGCTGACCTGGAAGTGCCTGGCGGTGGGCCAGCTCTTCAACTCGCTGTGCATGTGCGAGTTCATCGGCGCCTTCCTCTCCCTCAACGACCAGGTGGAGATGATGCGCGCTACCACCGGGTTCGACTGGACCCTGGACGAGCTCATGCAATGCGGGTGGAGGATCTGGTACCTGAAGAGGCACATCCTCAACCTGCGCGGCTCGGGGAGGAACGATGACGTGCTCCCGCCTCGCGCCCTCACCCCTACCCAGGAGGGGGCCAACGCGGGATCGGTCCCCAACATGGAGAAGATGCTCGAAGAGTTCTACGAGCTGGCGGGCCTTGATGAGGAGGGGCGCGTGCCCCCCGAAAAGCTGGAAATATGAGAAGCGTGGTTTAACGCGCCGTGACGGCCGTGGGTCCAGGGCTGCAATAGCGCGCTGACCTCGCGTGGCTGTATATACCATGTATAATATAAGCGGATATACGCACTCGCTTTGCGTGTCGAGAGGCTGCGCAGCGCCGGCATTTCCCGAAAGAATCTGTCAGCTCGCTCCGCAACGACGCGCTACATCGGTCAAATCGCGCCCCAGGGGTCAATGACTGTAATGCCTTTCATGGGCCAAGCGCGGCCTGGCGCAGAGTGCGCCTTTGGCGCAGGCAAGATCGTCTAAGGTCCATTTCCTGCCATGCCTCCTCCATACCTGAGAGATTCACGTGGTCGAATTCAAACGTGGTCGAATTCAACTCATTGGCTTTTCGTATGAGATCCTCGAGAAGCGGATATATATCCCAGTCGCGTATCTCGCCTCAGCGCCAGTAAGCGGATGACGTGAACGCTTGTTAGGCATCGACCCCCCTGCCCGCATGGCCATGCGCGCAGGGGGACGGTGTTACGGGAAGAAAGTGCTGTGCCCTCGAGTACCCGCGGCACAACGTGGCGGGCGCGGGGAATGAGCGGTACGTCTCGCCAGGTCGATAGCGAGTGACTCCACAGGTTTAGGTAAAGCTTGGCGCAAGCCCGCGGCCCGGATCACTTGCCGTGAACCTGACGCGGATCCAGGAACGCGATACCCCGCTCTGTTTTCGGCAACCTTCTCAGCTCAGGAGGTTGGCCACGTAGAGGGCGCTGCCGGAGGCCTGCTCCGTGCCCACGCCGCGGGCGCCGGCGTCCGCCCCCACCAGCCACAGATCCTTCACCGGCGTCCAGGGGGTGGGTTTGTGGATCCCCGTCTGCCCCACGCACTGTGCCAGCCCGATACATTCTCCCGTGGGCTTGCCGGTGATGGAGGCGGTATGGGCGATATGGGTGCGCATCTTCCATTCCACGTGCGACTCCATGCGCGGGAAGATCTCGAAAAGCCGCTTCTCGGCGCGGTCGAGTATCCTCTCGCACTGCTCCACGTTCTCCCTCGTCACCTCTATGGGCCCGGGCACTCCGCAGATGACCAGCTGCTTTCCGGGAGGCGCCGCGTAGGGGTCCCACTCCGAGGGCATGGGGGTGAAGAGGAAGGGGTCCTCGGGAACGCCTCCCTCGTCGATGTAGTCGAACATATGGTCCGGGTCCACGTTGGGGATGTTGAAGAAACTGGGGGCGGGAAGGTCTATCACCCTGCGGCTCAGGCCGTACTTTATGGTGATGAAGGAGTAGGAGTATCGCAGGCCCTTTACGTAGGAGACGTAGTCCTCAGGGAAGCTCTCCTCACCCGCCATCTCCAGGGTGCGCTTGATACCCGCGTTGGAGATGACGATGTCCGCGTCGATGGTCTCCCCCTCGGCGGTCTCCACGCCCCGCGCCTTGCCGTCACGCACCACGATGCGTTTCACCTCGCATCCCAGGCGCAGCGTGCCTCCGTCGCGGCGGAAGGCGCGCAGGAAGGCGCCCGGTATCTCGCGCGAGCCGCCGCGGGGCACTCCCAGGGTCTTCTTGCGGAAGGCGTTGGCGAAGCACCACAGGAACTCGCCCGCGCTCACCTGCTCGTAGGGCACCACGGTGAGGAGCATGGAAAGGGCCGCCATTCCCTGCAGGGGGGCCCAGTCGTCGGTGATGCGGTGCAGGAACTCCTGCATGGTTATCTCGTCCAGTTCCGCGAGGTAGGAGGGGTTCAAACGCGCGATCTTCACCACCGCCATGACCGTCTCCAGGGGGGTGTTCCTGCGGGAGGCGCGATAGACCTCGCGCTCCAGCTCCCTGCTCATGCGTCCGCCGCCGATGAGCTTCGAGGCCATCTCCTTTACCATGGCGAGGTTGGCGCGGAAGTTGGCGATGGGCATGCGCGGGTCGGTGAGGCTCTGATAGAGGTTCATGAAATTGCGACCTCCCAGCAGCAGGTGCTCGCTGGGGTTCGCAGTGAGCCATTGCAGGTCGCCGCGAACCATGCGGTTGATGTCGCCGTGCTGGCCGGAATCCCCCATGGAGAACATGTGTACCCCGGAATCGACTACGAAACCGTCCTTGGTGAACGACCAGCACTTCCCGCCATAGAACTCGTTTCTTTCCAGAAGGGTCACGCTGTGGCCGCGAGACTGCAGCAGCGCCGCGACTCCCGCGCCCCCGGGGCCCGAGCCTATGACCACTATCCTCTTTCCCTCATGCTTGGACATGGCGCATTACCTCGCTTTCATAACCCTTGGCTTTCCGCCGTCGCGTTTTTCTTTATCGATATCTCGAGTAAACGATCTGGAATGGAGAAACCCGGTCAAGGTAGCGATCATGGCGTGATCCTTCAACCTCGAGAAATCCCGTCCACGATGGGGCATGGTAAGATTCCCGAACTGAGCAGCGAACATTTCACGGTTCCCTTTCCCAGGATATCCCGCATGCCATATAGCCGTCGCCTCATCCGCGGTCTTCTCCTGCTTCCGTGCGACTTCCCCGAGGGGTTCTATGGCCCGCATCGCCTCTCTCCCCACGACCGTGAAAGCCCTCAGCGCACGAGATTGGCGTAGCCCGGCATCCCCTGCTTCATGATCCTGTGGACGAGCCTGAGGCGGTCGAACCTCATGAAGGCCAGGCGGAAACCCAGCACCGTCAGGGGAGTGGGCTGCATTTCCATGATGCGGGCCAGGGTGTAAGCGGTGGCGAAAACCCGCGTACAGCGCTTGAACTCCCGCCACGCCCGTTCCCTGTCCTCCAGGGCCATGGCCGCGATCCTCCCCGAAACCAGCGCTCCGTGCAGGCCGAAGAAAGCCACCGGGTCCATGGCCCCGGCGAGGGTGCCGGCAAGGATCTTGCTGCCCACGAAGATCCTGGGGGTGTTGATGCTGGCCGCCGGAACGGGGAAGGTGAAGGAGTTCCACCGCGGTATCTCGAACCCGGAGAACTTCGCTACTTGCTCCGCGAAACGGTCTCGCCCGGAGAGGGATATGGGCTTTCTGCGGTTGAAGAGGTGGGCATAGAGGATGCCCCGGAAGGCCGAGGTGTAGCCGTAGTCGCTGGTGTAGGTGTCATGGTACATGTGCACGAAGTTGAGGTCGGGGTCGCAGGTCCCCTTGTAGGTGAAATGATGGGAGGTCAGGTAGGGAACCCCGAAGGAGTCGAAGCCCTCGAAGTGCAGGCCTGTGGCGGCGATGGTGTTGGGTGGGAGCTGGGCGAAGTCCTCCTGCGAGATGACCGGTGTGGAGAAGCGGAACTCCACCCCCGCCTCCAGGGCAAGGCGGTAGAGATGGGAATCCAGGCTGCTTTCCCTGGGACCACGCTCAAAGAAATAGGAACTGATGAGCGAGGGATCGATCCGCATGGCCTTCCCCCCCGCGATCTCCACCATCTCGCGTATCGGCTCGATGCCAGGCCGGATGTCGAATCCCACATAGGCGCAGATGCCGTCGACGTCCAGGGGACTCCCCTGTCCGGAAGGATGGTAGAGGGGTGACCCTCCGATGCGCTCCTCCCGCTCCAGGACCACCACATCGTGACCCCGCCGCGCCAGGTTGATGGCGGCGGTCAGCCCCGCGAGGCCGGCACCGACGATGGTAACCTCTGACATCTCTTCTCCCTCCCGTCAAGAATCGTCAAACCCCGCCTGGACAATGGCGTTGCAAGTCTTCCTGTCCGCTCGCCGCTCCTCTCGCCATGGAAAAAGGCATGTGGTTTCGGCATATATGCCTGATATGTGTGCCGTGTCCCATCGCGTTTACCGCCAGGATAGCGCCTGGGGATCGCAGTGATCCTCCCTCGCCTCATGGGCGGGCTTCTCCCGGCGCCGGCACAGGGAGATCGCCGTTCCCTGCCCCGGCTCCGCCGCCTCCCAACGTCGTGCTACAGA
>JACVJG010000011.1 GCA_015711875.1 Candidatus Solincola jinzensis
GTCTCCATCCTCGTGACCTCGCAAGTCCCCATAGCCGCCGAGCGCCCCATGTACTTCGCCTACAGGGGAAAGTGGGCGGGCGGGCACGTGGGCGCCCCCTCGAAGTCGCCTTGAACACCATCTTAATAAGCAAAGTTTTTGGCCACGCTTGACCCGAGGCTCTTCCCGTGAGGCGTTTCCGCGTTTACGATACCGCCAATGCAGACGCTCAGGACGGCGGGAGGGTTGGGTATAGCCCGCAGCTGGGGCATATCGACAGCGCATAACTTATCAAGAAAGGGTGGGGCCAGTTCCCTTGCGTTCTCAAGGGAGGTTTTTCGCACCGTATGAGCATACCCGGCGCGGCGTATGCGGAGGAGGCCGGGAGGAGCTAAGGGAACGGAAGATAAGGGACATTCGGAAAAAGAGGAACATCAGGTCGAGTGGAAACTGCGGGGTGGAGAGACAGGCGCGGGAGTGCTCCTGGGATATTCTGGGAAATAAGAAAATCGGGCCTGATAGAGGTTGCCGTGGGTTTTCGCTACTACGGTTCTTTCACGCGGTTTGAATATCCAATTGCTGCGTAGTATCATGTCTCCGAGGGGTTTTGTGGGGTTATTGCGTACCATGTTCCTTAAAGGGAAACGCCTTTACGCGGCGACTACTTGTCTCTGTAGGGGATCCGCTGCCTGCCTGTTACGCAGAGTGAGGTTAGGTCCGGCAGTCGGCGAGGGCGCCGATTTCGTCGGAACCTTACACCATGTAGGTGCTGCGTTAAGGATAGCTTTTTCCCTGTCGCCGACGGGAAAGGGGGGCTTTTGTCCGCTCCCTCCCGGTGTAACTGCCGACTTAGCTGTTGAGGGATACGGGAAGGTAATCAGCAGGAGAGGGAGTTAAGGCCGGCAATGCCGCCAGCCCCGCTGTATTTTACCCGAGATCATTCGGCTGAAGGCTTGAAGCGAGGCAGGGGATGCTGAGGACTTCAGTCCAGACCGCCATAAACATCGTGGTCATCGTCCTTCTGGTGGGGGCGGTGGTCCTGGGGGCGGTGGCCCTTATCCCCTCGCGCAACCCCGCGGGCCCCCTCATCGGAAAGCTGCTCTCGGCTCGGGGCAACCTCTCCGGGCTGCTCGGCAACCTGGACGCGGCCAAGCTGGCGGAGGCCATGCGCCAAAACCCCCGCATGGCCGCGGACCTGCTGGCGGAGCTGGGGGCCGATGGGGCGCGCATGGTCGCGGAGGCGGTGAACGAGAACCCCGCCTTCCTATCCGCCCTGCTGTCGGCCCTGGACCCCGCCACCCTGGCCTATGCCTTGAACGACCCCGCCTCGGCTGAGTTCACCACCTCGCTGCTCTCCTACCTGGACCCCGAGGCCATGGCGGAGGTGGTGAACGGGGCCGGCCCCTTCATAGCCGAGCTCCTCTCCCTCCTGGACCCCCAGGTGATAGCGGAGGCGCTGAACGCCAACGGACCTTTCCTGGCCGCCACCATGGCGGCATCGGACCCCCAGGTGATAGCGGGGGCGGTGAACGCCAACGGCCCCTTCATAACCGCCCTCATCGGCCTTCTGGACCCCGCGGTGATCGCCGCCGCGGCCAACGCCAGCCCGAGCCTGGTGGGAGACCTCCTGGGATACCTGGACACCGCGGTGGTGGCGCAGGTGATAAACGCCAACGCCTCCTTCGTATCCGGGCTTCTGCGCTACCTCGACCCCGCGGTGCTCACCGCGGGCGTGAACGCCCGCCCCACCTTCCTCTCCCGCCTCATGGGCTACCTCGACCCCACGGCCATCGCCTCCGTGCTCAACGCCAACGCGGGCTCCACCGCCGACCTGGTGGCCAACCTCTCCGACCAGCTGCTCTCGAGCGTGCTGGCCATAACCGCCCACGACCCCGCCTGGATAAACGACCTCCTGCAAAGGCTCGACCCGGGGGTGGTGGCGGCCATGGTCAACAACTCCAGCACCTTCGCCTCCGGGCTCATCCAGGCCATAGACCCCGCCTGGGCGGCCGGCATAGCCAACGCCAACCCCGACCTCATCTTCTCCGTCATGGACGCCATAGACCCCGAGCTGGTGGCCGCCCTGGCCAACAACGAGGATATGCTCACCCGCGTGCTCCCGCTCATAGACACCGCCGCCATCGGGGCGGCCCTGGGCGAGCACACCGACTTCGTCACCCGGCTCCTGCCCCTTTTGGACCCCGCGCTTGCCGAGTACTCCAACCGGGCCCTGGCCGGGAACCCCGAGCTCGCCCGCGCCCTGCTCGCAAACCTCGACGGGGCCCAGATCGCCTCCGCCCTCGCCCAGGCCCCCTCCTTCCTCACCGGTCTGGTGAAGGGCATGGGCCCGGACCTGGTACAGGCGGCCCTTGCGGGATCCGACCAAAACCCGCTCTTCCTCATCGAGCTCACCAACGCCCTGGACGCGGGGGCGGTATCCCGCGCCCTGGACCTCTCGGGCTCCTTTATGCCCACCCTCCTGGCCCTGCTTCCCCCCGGGGTGGGCCAGGCGGCGGCCCAGGGACTCAACTCCAACCCCGCCATGCTCAACGCCGTGCTGCAGACCGCCGACCCCAAGGTGCTCGCGGGCATCCTCAACTCCGGCGCCGCCGACGCCCTGATCGCGGGGCTCATCCCCCTGCTCTCGGCCGGCGCCGCCCAGGCCATAGCCCAGGGCATAAACGCAGACGCCGCCCAGCCCACCGCCCAGTCCATGATCAAGTCGCTCATCGCGGCCTCGGACCCCGCGGTGATGGCCGACGCCGTCAACCGCAACCCCGACTTCGTGGGGGGCCTGCTGGAGAGGCTCAACGACGCCGCGGCGGCCGCCATCGCCGAGGGCATGAACGCCAACCCCGCCACCGCCCGCACCGTGGCCCGCTACCTGGGCGGGGGAACGGGCAAAAGGATAGCCGAGGCCCTGAACCAAAACACCAAGATACTGCGCCCCTTGATCCAGAACCTCTCCCCCCAGGTGGGGGCGGCCATCGCCGAGGGGCTGAACCAGAACACCACAGACCTCTCGCTGCAGCTCATGGCCAACCTCTCCACGGAGGTGGGGAGGCAGCTCGCCCTGGGCCTGGGGGACAACCCCGCCCTGCTGGAGAACATCCTCCCCCGCCTGAACGCGGACGTGGGCCGGGAGGTGGCGGCGGGCCTCAACGAGAACGCGGCCACCCAGTCCCCCTCCTTCCTCGAGGCCATGCTCTCCTCCACCTCCCAGAGCTTCTCCCAGGTGATCGTGAACGCCATCAACGCCCCTCCCTACAACATGGACTCCTTCATCTCGGTGCTTTTGCAGAACTTAAACCCCGCCACCGCCCAGGCGGCGGCCCAGGGGATAAACGGAAACCCCGCCTTCCTCACCTACCTGGTGCGCAACCTGGACGGCGCCTCCGCCGCCCAGCAGCTCAACGCAAACGAGGCCTGGCTCACCTCCCTGGTGGCCAACCTGGACGGGGCCGCCCTGGCCACGGCCTTGAACGACGCCCTGGCCACCCCCGGGGGACGCGCCTTCATAGACGACCTCCTGGGCACCCTGAACGCGGACATCGTGGCCTCGGCCATGAACGCGAATCCCGATATCGCTCGAGACCTGCTGGAGAGGGGAGGGGAGATAGGGCTCGGAACCACCCTGCACGACCTTCTCGGGGACGCGGGGGCGGGCGCTTCGGGAGGGTTTCTCAGTGAGCTCTTGCGGAAGCTCGATGGCGGGATGCTGGGCCGTGTCCTCGACAACGCGACCACAGGCGCCACATTGACGCCCGAGGAGAAGGCCAGGCTTCCTTATGCTCCATATACCTTTTTAAAAGTCACCTGGTTCTACGTCTATCTCAAAGCGAGCGTGTGGGGGATACCGCAACAGGGATGGGCGTGGGCGAACATCGAGGGAGGGGAGGAGTATCACTGGGAAGGACCTGCGTACAACCCTCCTCCGTGGCCATGAGAGGAAAAATGCGAGGCAGAGCGGCTTTTAATGAATGCCTGAAAGGCGTGAGGTGCGGAAGGCCCCCTTTCCGGCGCACGGAGTGCCGCGCCACGGGGTATGTGGTGAGGGATGGGGGATACGAGCATACTTCCAAGAAAAGGATGCTCAGAAAAGGTTGGGTTGAACGATGGCGATTTCAAGGATGCGGAGAGCCTCCATCGCCAGGCGGTAAGCACACCGCCCTGATAAAAGGGCAAATACGCGTTTCCGCGCGGACCGGTGCAGATAAAAGGATGTGCGACCAAGAAAAGTACGGGATGTCCGTTCGGGGAACATCTCTATAAACGAAAGATGGCAACAAGATGCGCAACCAGTAAAACGTTTGGGATCGGTTACGGCGGGTTTTTCTATGCTAAGGGATCTCATCCCGGGGTGCCGCGCACGGCGTCTTGCCAAAGGCAGGATGGCGGGCTGGGTGACCATACCGATGTATTTGAATTTCAGCGGATTCGAGGAAAGATAGCGGGAGCGGAGAGATGCTTCTACGCAAACCGGTGCAGATCATAGTCAACCTGGCGGTGATCCTGCTCCTGGTGGGTCTCATAGCCGGGGGAGTGGTCATGCTCCTGCCCGTCAAGGGCACGGTGGGCACGGTGCTCGGGAAGATGTCATCTCAGCGCCACACCCTGGCGGGCATCATATCCGGCCTGGACCCGGTGGCGGTGGCCAGAGCCATCAACGAAAACCCCGCCTTCCTCGCAGGGCTCCTCTCAGAGCTCGAGCACCCCGAGAACCAGCGGGCCACCGCCCAGGCGGTGAACGAGAACCCGGACTTCCTCCTGGCCCTGGTGGGAGCCCTGGACCCTGAGGCCATAGCCCCGGCCATAAACGCCAACGCGGGCCTCATCTCGGGGCTTCTTCCCCTGCTGGACCCCGAGGTGCTGGCGGGCACGGTGAACGCGAGCTCGGACTTCACCGCGTCCCTCATGGGCTACCTGGACCCGGAGGCCATAGCCGCCATCGTCAACCAAAACGGCCCCTTCCTCACCTCCCTCCTCTCCTACCTGGACCCGGGGGTGGTGGCGGGGGCGGCCAACGCCAACTCAGGCCTCACCGCGGCCCTGCTCTCCTTCCTCGACCCCGCGGTGATCGCTCAGGCCATAAACGCCAACGGGGCCTGGCTCTCAAGCCTGCTCTCCCTGCTCGATCCCGCCCCCACCGCGCGGGCCATCAACGCCAACCCCGCCTTCCTCTCCGGCCTCATCCGCAACCTCTCGCCCTCGGCCCTGGCCCGGGCGGTGAACGCCAACGGGGCCTTCCTCGCGGGCATCACCCGCTACACCGACCCCGAGGTCCTCGTGCGGGCCATAAACGAGAACAAGTCCTTCCTGGTGGGGGTGGTGAACCGCATGGACCCCCGCGCCTCGGCGGAGATCGCCTCCGACCAGGCTTTGCTCTCGCGCATCCTCTCCCTGCTCTCTCCCGCCCCCATCGCCGGGGCCGTAAACGCCAACGCCGCCTTCATAAAAGCGGTCATCCCGAGGCTGGACCCCGCGGGGCTCGCGGCCTCCCTCTCGGGCACCGGCGACAACGTGGCCGCCATCGTGTCCTTGCTGCGCGACGACTACATCACCTACCTGGCCAACGACGAGGAGTTCTTGAACCAGGTCATACCCAAAATCGACAGCTCGGTGCTGGCGGGGGCGCTCAACGCCAACTCCGCCTTCCTCACCTCCCTGGTGCAGAACCTTCCCGCCTCCCTGGGGCGGGCGGCGGCGGAGGGGCTCAACCTCTCCGGCGCCTTCATCGACCGCATGATAGCCACCTCGGACCCCGCCTTCCTGGCCGGGGTGCTCTCGGATGCGGGGCCCTTCCTCTCCGCCCTCGTGGGCAACCTCGACCCCGCCCTCGCCCGGGCGGCGGCCCAGGGGATAAACGGAAACCCCGACCTGATCGAGGCCGCGCTCTCCGCCCTCAACACCGACACCGTTTTGCACGTCATGGGGGAGACCACCGGGTTCACCGCGGAGCTCTCGGCCAAGCTCTCCCCCACCGCGGCGGCGGGCATCGCCGTGGGGCTCAACGCCAACGCCGCCTTCCTCTCCGCCCTCATAGGGGCCCTGGACGCCCACGGGTTAGCCGCCCTGCTCACCGTGAACACCGGCGCCGCCCGCGGGCTCTCGGCCCACCTGGACTCGGGCTTCGGACGGGGGGTGGGAAGGGCGCTCAACGGCGGCGGCACCTTCCTGCGCCGCCTCATCTCCTACCTCGACCCCGCGGTGATCGGCGACGCCCTGGACGTGAACCCCGCCCTCACCCGCGACCTCATAGGCAAGCTCGACGGGGAGCTGGGCAAGGCGGCCGCCGAGGCCATCAACGAAAACCCCGGCTTCCTGGCGGGGGTGCTCTCCCGCCTGGACTCCGTCACCGGCAAGGCCATGGCAGAGGGCACCAACCTGAACGCCTCCGGGTTCCTCACCAACCTTCTGCGCTACCTCGACTCCACCGCCGCCGAGGCGGCGGGCAAGGCCTTAGCCTACGCCGACCCCGATTTCCTCACCCAGCTGGTCTCCAACCTGAAGGCTGACACCGGGCAGAGGATGGCCGAGGCCCAGAACGCCAACCCCGGCCTGCTGCGCACCTTGATGGCCAACATGTCCCCCGCCACCGCCCAGGCCCTGGCGCGGGGGCTCAACCAGAGCGCCTCCCAGAACCCCGGCTTCCTCACCGCCCTCATAGGAGACCTGGACGCAGCCACCGGCGAGGCGGTGGGCAAGGGGCTCAACGCCATGGCCGCGGGAGGGGCCTCCTCCGCCCTCTACACCACCCTGGCGGGCACCCAGCAGCACACCGTCGCCGCCTTAGCCGACGCCCTGGAGGCCAACCGCGCCTTCCTGGACGCCATGCTCGACAACCTCGACCCCTCCGTGCTGGGCCCGGCCATAAGCTCGGGCATCGACCCCACTTTCTCTGATTTCCTCCGGGACAACCTCGCCGCCACCGACGCGGACATGATGGCGAGGATAACCAACAGCGCGGGGGGTATAGCGCTGACCAACGAACTCATAGCGAACCTGGACGGTTCCCGCGTGGCCCAGGCTCTCAACGGGGGAGCACAGGCATTCATCGCCGATCTGGTTGGAGGTTTGAACGCGAAGGGCATGGCGCAGATAGTATCTGGAACAGGCCCTGCAAACCTTGGGCATGGACTGCAGATGCAGCTTGACCTCATCGGTACGCCCGGGCTGGACGCGGTGATGGCGAACGCCATGAACAACAGCCTGTCGGGGCCCTACAGCAGGCCTTTGCTCAGATATCTGGGAATGAAAACGGACATCGTGCTTAATTTCTTTGGAATGACCAATGAATGGGGATGGGCGTACGTGAACAGCGCCGCGACGGGAAAGATCTGATTCGGAGAGACGAGAGAGGTTTTTAGAGATGTTCCTGCTGAAGAGGCCGCTGCAGCTGGTGATAAACATCGCCGTCGTGGCCTTGCTGGTGGCCTTCCTCGCCCTGGGGGCGGTGATGGTGCTGCCCTCCCGCAGCCCCCTGGGCTCCCTGCTGGGCAAGATGGCCTCCGATGTGGACCTGCTCTCCAACATGCTCGCCAACACCAAGCCCGAGGCGGTGGCCCAGGCCTTAAACGAGAACCCCCAGTTCATCTCCGAGCTGCTCGCGGCCATGACCGAGGAGGGGACGGTGGAGGTTATCGCCGAGGTGGTGAACGGAAACCCCTCCTTCCTCACCGCCATGATGCCCTACCTGGACCCCGAGGCGGTGGCCTACGTGGTCAACCGCAGCGGAGACCTCATCTCCTCCCTCCTGCCCCTGCTGGACCCCGGGGCCATAGCGCAGGCGGTGAACGAGAACGGCGACTTCATCGCCAGCCTCCTGCCCTTCCTGGACCCCCAGGCCTTGAGCGCGGGCATAAACGCAAACGGCCCCTTCCTCGCGGGCTTGATCTCCTACCTCGACCCCGCGGTGATCGCGGGCATCGTAAACGAAAACGGCCCCTTCCTGGCCGCGCTGCTGCCCCTGCTCGACCCCAGCGGAACCGCCCAGGCGGTGAACCAGAACGGCCCCTTCCTCTCGGCCCTGGTCTCCTACCTGGACCCCTACGTGATAGCCCAGGTGGTGAACGCCAACGGGGCCATGCTCTCGGCCTCCCTGGACTACATAGACCCCTCCGTGATAGCGGGGGTGATCAACCAGAACGGGGCCTTCCTGGCCTCGGTGATGGCCTACCTGGACCCCGCGGTGCTCGCGGGCTCCTTGAACGCCAACCTGGAGAGCGTGACGCGCATCACCCGCTCCCTCTCCCCGGCCTTCATCGCCGACATCCTCAACAACACCACCCTGCTCTCAGCCTCCGCCCCCTTCATGCAGCCCCTGCCGGTGGCCGCCGCCCTGCAGGGGGCCACCGATTTCATAAACGACCTCCTCTCCCTCCTGGACCCCCAGGTGGTGGCGGACCTCATCAACTCCTCCATCGAGCTGGTGAAGGAGGCCGCCGACCACACCGACCCCGGCTTCGTGGCCGACCTCATCGGCAACCAGGCCCTGCTCTCGCGCGTACTGGGGCTTCTGGACGTGGAGGTGCTGGCGCGGGTGGTGAACGCCAACCCCCAGATGACCTCTGACCTTCTGCCCCTGCTCGCCCCCGCGGTGGGCTCGGGCCTGGGGGCGGGGGTGTCCGCCAACCCGGCGCTCCTCACAGAGGCCCTCAAGGCCTTGAACCCCGCGGTGCTGGCCCAGGCCTTAAACGCCCACCCCGGCATCGCCGAGGAGCTCTCCCGGCTCATGCCCTCCTCCCTGGGGCCCTATATCGCCGAGGGGCTATCCGCGAACCCGGAGTTTTTAGGCGAGCTTTTGAAAAACCTCGACCCCGCCCCCGTGGCCGCCGCCCTGGGGGCCCACACCGCACTGGTGAAAGACCTCCTTTCCGGCATCTCCCCCGCGGTGGCCCGCGCCATGGTGGAGGGCTCCAACCGCAACCCGGACTTCCTGGCCTCCCTGCTCTCCCACCTCAAGGGAGCACCGGTGGCCCAGGCGCTCAACGCCAACACCTCTTTTCTGCGCACCCTCCTCTCCGACCTGGGAGGGGCCATGGGCACCGCCTCCGCCCAGGGCATGACCGAGGGCTGGCGGGCGGGGAGGGACTTCCTGGGCGCCCTCATCGGCGCCCTGGACCCCGCGGTGGTGGCCCAGGCGGTGAACCAGAACCCCGCCTTCCTGGAGGGGTTCCTGGCCAACGCCAGCTCGCTCACCGCCGAGTACCTGGCCGCGGGCATCAACCAGAACGTGGCCACCCATCCTCTGGGCCAGGACCTGCTCTCGGCGCTCATCGCCAACCTCTCCGAAGGCGCCGCCTCGGCCCTGGCTTCGGGCATCAACCAGAACGTGGCCGCAAGCCCCACCGACAACCTGCTGGTGGGCCTGCTCGCCAACACCGACGGCAACGCCGGCATAGCCATGGCCATGGGGCTCAACAACAACCCCGCCTTCGTGCGCACCCTGCTCAAAAACATCTCCGCCGCCACCGCCGTGGCCGCCGCCAACGCCATCAACGCCTCCTGCGCCCGCGCCCAGGCCGATCCCCAATACCAGTTTTTGCGCAAGCTCCTGGCCAACCTGGACGCCGCCGTGGCCCAGGCATCGGCCCAGGGCCTGGACCAGAACCCCCAGGTGCAGGGGGTGGTCTCCGGCCTCATCAACGCCCTCAACGCCTCCACCGTGGCCCCGGTGATCGCGGCGGGGGTGAACGCCAACGCCGCGGCGGAGACCATGCTGCAGTCGGTGGTGGGAGAGCTCAACCCCGCCACCGCCCAGACCATCGCCCTGGCCATGAACGCCAACCCCCAGATGACCTCCTGGATGCTCCAGGCCCTGGACCCCGCGATGGTGGCCGACCTGCTGGCCGACCACACCGACTTCGTCTCCGGCCTGGTCTCCAACCTGGACGGGGAGGTGGTGGCCCGGGCCATCAACGCCGAGTACGCCATGCATCCCGGCTCCTCCCTCATCGAGAGGCTGCTGGCCTCGCCCCACATGAGCGGGGCGGACATCGCGGATCTCCTCAACCGGGCCGGATACCAATTCCTGGCAGAGCTCCTCGCCAACCTGGACCCGGAGCCAGTGACCCAGGCGGTCAACAACGTGGGGGAGGAGTTCCTCACCGACCTGCTCGCCTTCATAGACCCTGACCTGGTGGTGGGTCTGTTGCGGGCCGACAGGGATCCGGACTACACCACGGGGCAGAGGGGAGGCGCCATAAAGGACCTGAACATCCATCTCTATGTGTATGCGGCCATCGGTCTCCCGCTGCCCCTGGGCCCCGCGGAGTTCAAGACCTTCGATGTCGGGGTCTTCATCCCGCCCGATATCCCGGAGATGCCCCCTTATCCGGGCCCTCCGCCTCCATGGTAGGAAAGATCGACTAGGGGGTCGAAAAACCTGCCACGAAGAAGGGAAGGGCTTTGGCGAGGAGCGGTCTTCGAGAACGGCGTGGGAAAATAATGGTATAATTCGCATATGGTCGACGAACTGCAGCGAGCCATAACCACGGCGTCCGGCCTGGCGAGTCTCTGCATAGGGCTTTTCGCGTTTTTAAAAAGCCGGCGGCAGCTCCATGGCGTCATATTCCTTTTCATCTCCGTCTTCATGACCTTGTGGGCCATCGGAGAGGCCATGACCGTCGCCTCGCAGACCCTCGAGGACAAGATCTTCTGGACCAGGTTCCAGGGCATAGGTGAGCTGTTGCTGGTCCCGACTTATCTCCTGCTGGCATTGTGTTTCCCCCAGGTCAAGGCTTTTTTGCGCGACCGCCGCAAGGCCGCATTGGCGCTCCTCGCCCTTTATCTGCCGTGGGTGTTCAGCCTCATCGCCCTTTATACCTCCGATCTCATCTACACTTCTTACTACCTCACCGCTTACGGTCAGGGTATCAACGTGACCAGGACCACCTATTTCTGGTTCTTGACCGCCCTCGGTTTCGCGGAGATCATAGCCTCCATCGTGATATTTCTACGGGAGCGCGCACGAAGCGAGTCCAGTCGGGGGAGAAAGGGCTTGCTCATCCTGGCCCTCGCTCCCGTTCCCATGTTGATCGCTAATGCTATCCAGAACCTGGAATTAAACCGCGTTATCAGCACCCCGCAGTCGAGCATCATCTTCGTCTCCATGCTCGCTTACGGGATACTGCGATACGGGCTCTTCGTGGATATACACTCCGTCGCCAAGCACGCCCTGGTGAACTCTGCGGTCATTCTTTTCGACATCGCGCTTTTCCTGCTCCTGTGCCTTTTCTACGTCTACCCCCTGGGACTGGGACTGCACCCCGCCACCTACGCGCTCATGGCGTTTTCCGCCGTGCCTTTCCTGGCGGCTTATCGGCGGCAGCTCTCCTGGGCCACGCGTTCCGTGGAGCGCTGGCTGTATGGCCGCGACCTGGCGGAGGGAGAGCTGTTACAGGAACTCAGCCGCTCCATACGCACAGTCGGTTGCCTCGAGGAACTGGCAAGGGGAGTGGCGGAGAGGGTCAGGTTTTCCATGGGGCTCCATCTCTGCGCGGTCATGATCAAGGAGAACGGAGTCTACAGGATGGTGGGTTTCTCGCTCGACCCCGCCCACGCGCTGGCTCCATGCTTGAGCGGTGGGCTTCTCGATTCCCTGGTCATACGAGGCGAGAACGGCTATTGCGTCGAGGGAGAGAGGGGGGACATATCCGGCTACTGGCGCAAAAGAGAGAGGATCTACCGTAACGGATTTTACATGGACCGTGTGGATATGGGGATCATGCGCGTTTTCAGGGAGGGAAGGGTCCGGGAATCCGAATGGTGGGAGGCGGAGGAAGGAGAGTTCGTTTCCGTTCCCCTGGAGGTGGGGGGCGAGGATGTTGGGTTGCTCTGGATCGGCGGCAGGTCCGGGGCGGCCAGCTTCAAGCTCGAAGAGCTGGATCTCATCTCCACCCTCTCGACGCAATTGTCGGTCTCCCTTCTCAACTCCCGTTTGATGCAACAGCTCATGGACAAGAGCACTCGCCTGCAACACCTTGTTCACACAACTTCCATGGCGCAGGAGGAGGAGAGAATACGCCTGGCGAGAGAGCTGCACGACGGCCTGGCGCCCTTCTTTCTCGACGTCCTCTACCGCATCGAGACCATGGAGGCGCTGGCGGCCGGATCGCCGCAGATTTCCTCACAGGTTCTGGAGCTCAAGGAAATGGCTCGAGAGGGCTTGGGCGACTTGCGCAGGCTGATAGCCGACCTGCGGCCCTCGTCCCTGGAGGTCCTGGGGCTTGAGAGGACCTTGCGGACCTACCTGGAGAGGTTCGCCGCCGAAAACGGCCTGGAGCTGGATTTCGAGATCCGGGGCGATGTGGACGGCTTGGGACCGTTGCTGGAGGTGACGCTCTTCAGGGTAGCCCAGGAAGCGCTTTCCAATATCTCGCGGCACGCGCAAGCCGCCAAGGTGAGTTTTCGCCTGCACGGGCGCGACGGGAAGGTGGAGATGAGGATCGAGGATGACGGAGTGGGGTTTGCGGAGCGCGAGGTGAGGGAGAGGATGGGCCTGGGCGATTGCCTCGGCCTGAGGGGGATGGAGGAGAGGGCGGAGCTGATGCGGGGGAGCGTGGCCTTTGAATCGCGCCCCGGAGCCGGCACCAGGGTGGTTTTCTGCGCCCCCATGTCGCCGGACGTGGAAAGGGAGACCAGGATCAATGGATGAGATAAGCCTTGCGGTGGTGGATGACCACGAGATAGTGCGCATGGGCATAAACCGCGTGCTCGAGAAAGAGAAGGGGATACGCTTTGTCGGCGAGGCCCGCAATGGAGAGGAAGCGCTGGCCATGGCGCGCGCGTTGAAGCCCCGGGTGATGCTGGTGGACGTGAAGCTCCCCGATATCAGCGGCATCGAGGTGGTGCGCCGCTTGAAGGACGAGCCGGAGACGCGTGACATACAGGCCATAATACTCACGGTGTACGATGATCTGGAGATCGCCGCGGAAGCCATCCGGGCGGGGGCCATCGGATATATCCTCAAGGACTGCGGAAAGGAACAGTTGTTGAACGCCATATACTCGGCGGCGCAGGGGGTGCCCCTGGTCGCATCGACCATAACCCAGAAATTGGTAACAGTGTTGCAGAATCAAGGCGGTTCCCTGAAGCTGGAGGACGAGCGTAAAGGGGTCTACGAGGAACTGACGGAAAGGGAATCGGACATCCTGCGGCTGGTGGCCAAGGGATACAGCAACAAGTCCATTGCCAGGGAGCTGGGCATCACCATCAGCACGGTGAAGACCCACCTCCGCAACATATTCCGCAAGCTGGAGGTGGAGGACCGCGCGCAGGTGATCATCAAGGCCATCAAGGACGGCGTGATCTGATCCGGCGCGTGGGGGTACTGCTTAATCTCCGTTGTTTGTCCTGCCGCCATTCCTTGCCTCGCAGCGCAGTGGGGCCGTAGAGGCTTTGAGGGTGGCCAGACCCCTTGCTCTCCAGCTCCAGGCTGGGGAGTGTTAGACGGCATCGCATGTTTTTTCGCCATCAAGGGTTTCTGTTGACCGTGGCGTTTCGGATGATCATGGGACGTGGTGGGTGGAAGCCTCGCCGTATGTATCTGCCGCAAGATGCTGGGTCCCGCTCCCCATAACATCGCTATCCTTGAGGAAGTCGTCGGGTTTCCGGCTTTTTACTGGCGAAGACACGCACTCCCATCCGCCGCCGCATCCTTAAACGTCGATGACTATGTGTAAACGACGCCGCGGGCAGTGTATGCAAGCCTTCCTTGCCATCTCCGTTCCCTGCCGATCCGCTTGTGAGCCAGGTATCAGGCATGGGTGTTACCTCACATGCGCTCTCTCCGCGTTTCCCGCCCGTTGCCGTGTCCGCTTGCGAAACGGGATTCAGGCGAGTTGCTCTGAGAATGGGAAACTCCATCTCCTTTCAACCGTAACTGTTGTTATTTTATATTATTGTTATGTATATTAATTAAAGTTAAATGACCAGGTGGTTTTCAGCGAACAAGGACGCGCATGATTTAAGGTAAGGGGAAGGCTGAAAAAACGTTCTATCATTTTGAGCGATGTTTATAAGGTGGGAGGGTACGCTGGACAGGGTCAGGAGGATGGTAAAGGTTTCGGCAGGAGCAAAGGGCGTCAGGTTGCGATAGCTGTGGGGTACAAGACCATGAAGATGAGGATGGTAAAGGTTTCGGCAGGAGCAAAGGGCGTCAGGGGCAGATCGCATGTGGCGGCGGCCTGCGCCCTCGCTTTTCTCATGGCGCTTTTCCTCGCAGGGCCCACGGCGAGGGAGCCGGAGGCGGTAGCGGGCGGAGGCAGGATTACCTTCGTGGGGCACGGCAGAGGCCACGGGGTGGGGTTGTGCATGGCCGGGGTCTATTACCGTGCCCTGCGCGGCGAGGAATACCACCAGATCATCCGCGCTTACTACACCGGCGTGGAGTTCTCGCGTGTAAGCGACGACATGCCCATCCGGGTGCTTTGCCGCGACAACGTGGTGCGCACTTATCCTCTGAGGGAATATCTCTACCGCCTGCAGGAGGAGCCGGACTCCTGGCCTGCGCAGGGGTTGAGGGTGCTCATGGTGGCCGCGCGCACCTATGTGCTCTCGGTTATCGCGCGGGGAAAGCACACCAAGGACGGCTATGATATCTGCCCATATGGGAGTTGTTGCCAGGCCTTCAACGAGCGGATCGATCCCGCCACCAGGCCCAACACCGTGGCGGCGGTGAACGCCACCGCGGGCGAGATCATCACCTATGGAGGCCAGCCCATCATCGCCGCCTACAGCTCCTGCTGTGGCGGTTACACCGCGGGCACGGATGAGGCCTGGGGCGGAAACCCCGTGCCCTATCTCAGCCCGGTTCCCGATGACGCCTGCGCCGCCGACGAGGACCACGACTGGCAGGTGACCATGACCTGGGAGGAGTTGCAGGCCAAGCTCAACGCCAATGCGGAAACCGCGGTGGGAACGCTTTACGGGCTGGATATCGTGTCCCGCTGGACCTCGGGCAGGGTCAAGGAGATACGCATCGATGGAAGCGCGGGCAGCAGGACGGTGAGCGGGACCCACTTCGCCTCCGTGGTGGGGCTTCAGACGCATTTCTTCTCCATCGCCTCACAGAACTTCGACGAGTACCTGCTCATCCAGAACCCGGGGGACGAGGCGGCCGCCTGCACCATAACCTACATGTTCCCGGGCGGCGGCAGCATGCAGGAATCGTGCGAGGTGGCGCCGCATTCCCGCCATACCGTTTATATCAACGACCGCGTGCAGAACTCGGAGGTGTCCATAGAGGTGGATTCCCAGCAGCCGGTGGTGGCGGAACGAGCCATGTATTTCGATTTCCTGGGCAGCGGCGTCAAGGGCGGCCACGCCTGCATGGGTATCTCCGAGGCGCGCCGGGAGTGGTTTTTCGCGGAGGGCTACACCGGCGGGGAGTTCGATACCTTCTTCCTGGTCCAGAACCCCAACCAGGCCGAGGCACATCTCGAGGTCTCTTTCCTGGGTAACGGCGGAGAGGTCGACCGCATATACTACACCCTGGCCCCCTCGTCGCGCATGACCATCTGGATGGACATGGAGCCGGGTATGGAGGACGGTGAGTTCTCGGCCCAGTTCGCATGCGACCTCCCGGTGGTGGCGGAGCGAGCCATGTATTTCCGCTACCGCGGGAACGCGGGAGGAAGCGCGGCAGAGGGAGCCATGGCGCCGGAAAAATCATGGTTCTTTTCCGAGGGCTACACCGGCGGGGAGTTCGACACCTATATATTGCTGACCAACACATCGGAGGCGGCGGCCGGGGCCAGACTCACCTTCATGCTGCCGGACGCCAGTACCAGGGAGCTCTCCCTCGAGGCGCCGGCGCGCAGCCGGGTCACCGTGCACGTCGACGACCTGCCTGGCCTGGAGGACGCCGAGTTCTCCACCCGCGTGGAGGCCGACAAGCCCCTGGTGGCGGAGCGCGCCATGTACTTCTC
>JACVJG010000012.1 GCA_015711875.1 Candidatus Solincola jinzensis
CGGGCAACGTCACCCCTATAGACGGCCTTTACCTCGTGGGTGCCGACGTTGGGGCGCGAGGCGTGGGCACTGAGATGGCGGCGGACAGCGCCCTCAATCTTTGGAGGCTGTTGCGCGCCGGGTAAGCGGACATGAGGCGGTAAAAAGAAAGAGCGCGGAAAAGCCTCTTGGTGGTCGGCTTCCCGGCCACTTAAGCCTGCGGTCGAGGGCGCCTCTGCCGCTGGTGGCTAAGGGCGTGCCAGGCGAGAGAAGACCGATGCCGGCCCGTGGCATGGATTCCGCAAAAAACATCGTGACGGTTTCCTCCGGCTCAACGTCGCCCTCAGACCGCCTCGCGCAGTGAGCAAGCCCATTCCCCATCCAGAAGGCCATGCTCCGCCCAGATGCGCAATATCTCGAGCAGGAACTCCTCCGCGCTCGCGCTTCGCGCATACGCCTCTTCCAGTTGCCTCCATGCCGCATCGTAATCCATTTGCATCACCTCGACACCGATTCTATGGCCCGGCAGTGACAAGAAGCGCAGGGGAGCATCAAGGCGTGGTGGGCATTTATGGTGGGCATAGGCATATATGGTGGGAATGTGTGACCATCTCCCTTGAGGCATGTTCGTCAAGTTTAGCCATAGCCTTCCTCCTTGTTTGGTTGCTCACCTATACAAGAGGAAGGCTATCTATTGCCGCTCCAAGAGTCCAGACACAAATCTTTATACGCTACCCCTTGTTTTGGTTGCTCTCATTACAAGAGGAAGGCTATTTATGGCTCTGTTTCATGTCCAGAGCTTGGCTTAAAACCGAGACACAATTGTTTATACGCTACCCACAAATCCTTATGCGCTACCCGCCACGTGCCTTTTCTGCTGGTGATAAGTTGCGCAGGGAGGCATCATGTTCTTGCAAGAACTCGATCCCCTGGAAGAATGCTCGCTACGGCCGTTTTGCGTGGAAGTCGGATCGGTCAGCGAGCAGCGGACATGAGATGACGGGGTTTCGGTTCAGGCGCGGAAACGCACGCAGTTGCGTCCGGCCTCCTTTGCCTCGTATAAGGCTGCATCGGCCTTGGCCACGATATCGGAGCGCTCCTTGATGTCCGGAGCCGGAAAGGAGGTAACGCCCTGGCTTACGGTGACCGATACCTTCTTGCCTCTTGAAAGAGGGAAGTCATGGTTGGCGACCGCCATGCGTATGCGCTCCGCGGTGAGTACCGCGTCCTCGAGGTCGGTCTCCGGCAGCAGGATGGCGAATTCCTCTCCCCCATAACGTGCGAGGATATCCATGGTCCTCAGGCATCCCCTCACCAGGGCCGCCATCTCGCGCAGGATCTCGTCGCCGTAAAGGTGTCCGTGGGTGTCGTTGAGGCGCTTGAAAAAATCGATATCCAGCATTATAAGGGAGAAAGTGGTGTTGTAGCGCACGGCGCGTTTGAATTCCTTCTCGAACAGCTCCTGGAAGAAGCGGTGGTTATATATCCTTGTCAGCCCGTCGGTGATGGCCATGCGCTTGGCGTCCTCGTACAGGCGGGCGTTGTCCACGATCATGGTCAGCTCGTTTCTCACAAGGTTGAGTATGGAGGGGGCATCGCGACGAAAGGCCGGGGTCGCGGCTCCCGCAACCAGGAGAACCCCTATGACCTTTTTATGCGAGGTAAGGGGGATATGTGCGAAAGCGAGCTCAGGCTTTTTCCACTCGCCCTGCTTCACCACCGCTTCAACGTTGATGACCGTGCGCTCCACCAGCGAGGAGTCCTCTCCGCTCCAGGCGTATCCCGTCGCCGTGCGCAGTGTCTCCTCGGCCGTTTCCTCCAGAAGCTCCTCGCTTATCGGCTTGTTTACGTAAAGATAAAGTTCTTTCTCATCCAGCAGGAAGAGGCCGCCCGCGAGGTAATCGAATATCCTGTCCAGGTTCTCGAACACCGAGATCAGGGTCTCCATGAAATCCTGCAGGGATCCCGACAAAGCGGCGAACTCGTTCAATATGGTGGTCTCGAACAACTTGCGGTCCAGGAGGTCGGTTATCTTGTCTATGATGTAGGCTTCGCTGATGTCCTTGCGGCGGCGCTTGCGGGAAAGCTCTTTCTGCTCGCGGTATTCGCTTTCCATGGACAGCAGTTCCTCCACTCTCTCCAGGAGGTGCTCGGGCTGAAAGCCCTTGGTGATGTAGGCGTCGGCGCCGGTTTTGATACCCCAGAACATGTCGCTCTGGTGCTCGCGCCCCGTGAGCATTATGATCGGCAGCCACGAGGTCAGTGGATCCTCCTTGAGCAGGCGGCAAACCTGGTAGCCCTTTATCTTGGGCATCTCGATGTCCAGGATAAGTAGATCGGGCATGAGGGAGAATGCTTTGAGGGCTGCCTCCAGTCCATCCCAGGCCACGTCGACCTTATATCCAGCCTGCTCCAGGATGGAGCCGGTCACTTTGACCACGAGCTTGTTGTCATCCGCCAGGAGCACGTGCCCCTTATCGGCCATACTTTTCATACCTCCCCGTGCCGAGGTTTTCGCCTATGAATTATCGGCCCGAGAAGGCAGGGAGTTGAATGTAGTGGGGAAACGTCTCAATCGGGACGCAGCATTATCTCCACCTCGCCCCGTCCGCGTGCGGCCGCGAGCCGGCAGGCTTCCTCCGGCGTCAATTTCAGGATTATACAGGGAGAAGAGGCAGATGAGAGCTCGGCGCTTTCCTGCATGGCGAACACGCGCCCACCGTAAACGCATATGACCTCCACGTTCTCCAGCAGCAACACCGCCGCGTCGCCCGTGAGCGCGAGGATGTCCACATGGCTTCCTTCCCGCAATTCAACCGCGGGAAAGGCCACCGCCGTGGCGGGAAGGGGATAGGCGCGGAAATCCCTGCCCAGGGAGGAACGCGCCAGGCCGTGCTCCCCTGGAGAGAGCAGGGAGCTCGCCAGCAGCGGCTCTCCTTCGCTCACCGCCCCTCGCAGGGAACTGCCTATGACCTCTCCCGGGTCCGTGAAGGCGCCGGGGAAGAGGTAGTTTTCGGGAAAGTCGGCAAGGCGCAAGGAAGAGGGGTCGACCACCTCTCCCGCCACCATGTCCCTTGCCGCCACCACCAGGGTGATCAGCCTCCCTCCCTCGGCTATGCGCGTAGACAGGCCGCGCAGGTAGAGAAGAAGGCTGAGGGCGGCCAGGGAAGCGGCGGCAATGGAGAGGGCGAGGTAGAATCGCGAAGAGCGGCGGGTGAGTCCTTTCATATGCTTTCCTTTCCTTGTCGGCCGGCTGCGCGCCGGTTGATGAGAACACGTTATTCACCTGACGTAACCGGGCCTGGGCAGAAAGACGGTTTTTCAACTCCGAAAGGCACGCTGGAAAAGATGCCGCGAATCCCCGGGTGGCAAGAAAAGTCGCATGCTGAGAGACTGCAGAGCTACCTCAGGGGGATGAACTCGAAAACGTTCGTGGCGGTGTCCAGGAGCAAGAAGCCGTTTCGGATGGTCTCTCCCCCGCAGAGGACCTTCACCACCTCCTGTGTCTGCGGCGTGGCAACCAGGGCGGGGGTGGTGGGAGGGTTACCCGTCCATTCCTCCACGCCGTGGTCTTCGCCGGGAGGGTATAAGGCTTTAAGGCCCGGGTCTCCCGGGTAGATGGTCATGACCTGGCCGGAATTACCCGCGATGGCCCCGTGGACCAGGGGAACGCCCAACCTGGCGCAGCATTCCTCCAGCAACAAGCGCGTGGGCACGTTATCGAGCGCGTCCACCACCACCTCACATCGCGAGAAAAAATCGACCGCTTCCTCAGGGGCCGTGATCCTGCGGCGCATGACGGTGACCTCGGTGGCGCGGTTGATGGACCTCACGCGCCTGGCCGCAACCTCCGCCTTCGACTGCCCCAGTTCGCCTTCCGTGCATAGAAGCTGGCGGTTGATGTTGCTTTCCTCGAAGACTTCTCCGTCCACCAGGGCCAGGTACCCCACCCCGAAACGGGCCAGCTCCTCCGCCACGTAACCACCCAGCCCGCCCAACCCGCAGATCCCCACCCTCGATACGGTAAGCCTTAATTGGCCCTCTATGCCGATGGTGCCGATATTGCGCTGGTAGCGGATGGGGACTACCCCGGCCTCAAGGGCGGCTGACTCCACCTCGCGAAGCGACACCCCCGTCCTCTCCGCTATGCCCCTCGAAGCCTGCATGGAGATGAGCGGATAAGCTAAGCCCTCCTGGCGCACCGCCTCCGCCAGGATCGACTGCGTGAGCCCACCAGTCCCGCCGTTCATGCAAAGAATTGTATAACATGATTAACTTATATACAAGCCCCGCATATCCTCGCATTGCTCGCCCAGGGGACCAGATTATGCGTCGTGGCCTGGATCGAGGGTTCGAGATGTCGCCCTTTCCTTTCGTCGGATCTGCCTGCTGTGTGGGATCTGCCTGATTTGCCGGCATGCCGTGGCGGCCAGTCAGCCTGTCTCGATCCGGAAAGCGCCCGGCGAAACGACACACTTCCCCTTCTTCCTCCATGCATGGGGGGAAGAACGACCCTCCCCTTTCGGCTTGCCATTGGAACAGGTAGCTGAACCGAACATCGCCGAAACGCGCAAGGTGGAGGAAACGATATTCCCCCTTCGTTTCTCTCAGCGCTGTTTTCCTGGATCTATTCTTCCTCGGCGCGTGGGCGGAAGGAACGGTGGCAAGACGACAAGAAGGAAGAGGCCTGTGCCCTCCGCGTCCTCCTGTTTGGCGGAGTTGAGCGTAATTCACGGGGCGCCCCGTATAAGGGCGCCCCTGCCAGAACCGTGATTAAAGCGCCGTCGAGGCTGCGCTATCCCGCTGCCTTCTCCCCCAGCCGCTTGATCACTTCCTCCGCCTCCCGCACCGTCCTCTCGATCACCTCCTGGACGGTGGGGATATCGTGCAACAGCCCGGTGACCTGGCCTACGGGGAGCACGCCGTTCTCCACGTCGCCGTTTTCCGTGGCCACGCGGATCTGCTTGAAGGCGTTGGCCATGAAGGCCAGCTGCCGGGCGTTCTCCCAACCGGACGCCAGCACGCCGATGAACAGCTTGTAATAGGGGAGCTTAAGCATTTTGGCGATGGAGCGCGAGTTCGGTATGGCCCTCAGCAGATCGAGAGGGGTCAGTCCGTGCTTGATGGCCTTGCGCGCGGCGGGGGTGTCGAGGATACGGCACCACAAGCCGTCGAAGTTCTTGGAATAGAGGGTATCGTAGACGTCCTTTTCCAGGGAGAGCTGCTTGAAGTTCTGGTGCAGGGGGCTCTCGACCGTGGTCATGAGGCGGGTACCCATGGCCACGCCCTCGGCGCCAAGGGCGAGGGCGGCGGCCAGGCCCCTGCCATCTCCCACGCCTCCGGCGGCGATGACCGGTATGTCGAGACCCGAGGCCAGGCTGGGAACGAGGCAGAAGGTGGTCACCTGTTCTCCGTGGGCCGCCGCCTCGTTGCCAGTGGCTATCACGCCATCGCAGCCATAGTCCTGGGCGCGCTTGGCATGGCGCAGGTTTGTCACCGTGGCCAGGACCTTACCTCCATACTCGTGGGCGGCCTGCACGATCCAGTCCCCCTTGCCCAGGGAGAAGTTGATCACCGGCACCTTCTCCTCGAGGAGGACCGCAGCGTTCTGCGCAGCTCCCGGGAAGAGCAGGGATACGTTGGCTCCAAAGGGTTTGTCGGTCAGGCTTCGGACCTCCCTCACCGCCGCGCGCGTCTCGTCCGCGTCCAGGACTCCGGTGGCGAGGAGGCCGAGTCCCCCGGCATTGGACACCGCTGCGACCATCTTGGGGACGCTTATCCAGCTCATGCCGGAGAGCAGGATAGGGTGCTTGATCCCCAGGATCTCGGTGATCTTCGTCTTCATCGCGATGCTCCTTCCTCTCGATTGATGCGGTTGAACTTTCCCTCCCTGAAAGGGCGGAGGAAAGAAGGCATCCCCGCCTTCAGGATGCCGACCCCGCGCGGTATGCCTTTAAGCAAGCCCGGGTATCACGGCCACGCCTAATTATAGCCCAACCATCCTGCGCAATCATTTTCCGGCGGTAGAAAGAGAAAGGGCGACAGCTTTTTCCGGCCACCCTCTGACATGAGGGCAAAGGAAAGGAGGAACGCGGGCGAGCCTCCGCCGTGATAGGGAAGACGGGGACAATGCCTTATCGGCCTCGCCCTCGGCTCGTTATGCGGTGGATGTCCTCCTTGAGCAGGGTGCCCGCGAGTCGGCCCTCATCGGTAACCCAGAGAAAATCCCTCCCCATGCGCTCCATAAGCAACAGGGCTTCGAAAAGAGGGGAGCCCGCGCTTACAGCCTCCCCCTCCTTGAGCGGCCGTGCCACGGCGGAAACGGGGGTGTCTCCCCAGAGCTCAGGTCTCAACGCGCGTATCTGCGGCATCCCCACGCTCGCCGCCAGCCTGCCCTGCCTCAATACCGCCACCACCGCTGCCGGCCTTTGTTGCAGGTACGACCTGTAAACCTCTTCCAGGGTCGTTGAGGCGTCTACCGCCGATACCCACGGGCGCAGCAGGTCGCCGGCGCGAAGCCCGGCCAGGGAGACGCGAAGCTGGACCTGGCGGTAGCTGTTTGCGGCCGCCTGTACCAGGAAGATGCCGATGAGGGTGATCCAGACGCTGGCGAAAAGATAATCGTTTCCCCCGCGGAAGACGTCCACCAGGAACAGGGATAAGCCGCCCCCCACCAGCAGCGCCCCGACCCCTTCTCCCAGCCTGCTGGCGACTCGCGTGCTCCTCTCCAGGTCGCCCCAGTGGTGCCAGAGGAGCGAGCGCAGTATCCTGCCCCCGTCGAGGGGAAATCCGGGGACCAGATTGAAGGTGCCGAGGCCGAAATTGACCACTGCGAGCAGCTCGAGACCATAGGACAAGGTGCCGGCGCCGGCAAGGCTGGAGAGGTATGCCGCGGTTCCGAAAAACAGGGTGAGGAAATAAGAGAAAAGGGGCCCGGATACCGCCATCTTGAACTCGACCCCCGGGGAGGTAACGTCTCTGCCCATCTGGGCCACGCCGCCGAAGACGAAAAGAGTGATGCGCAGGATGGGAATGCCGTTGCGGAGGGCCACCATGGAATGCGAGAGCTCGTGCATCAGAACGGAGGCGAAAAAGAGTATGGTGGTCACAAACGACACCGGGAGGTAGGCAGTGGGGCTGGAGTCCGTGTTGAGCTGGAAAAACTGGATCACCACCCACAGCAGGAGGGCGAAGACCATGAACCAGCTCCAGTGAAGATAGATTTCCACCCCCCGAAATCTCGTGATGCGGAAGCCTCTCCGGGGGATCACCGCACGCCGCTCTCGTCAGAAATGTTCGACGATCTCGATGGGGCTGATGGTGGCCTCCTCGAGCATGGACGAGCAGTCGCAGTCGAGGTCCCCCGAGATGGCGGGCAGCAATTCCTCCAGGAGCACGAGCAGGCTCTCATTGTTCTGCTTGAAAACGCGGCCCACTTCCTCGGCGGTCACCGATTTGACCCCCTCTTCATCGGCGATCCAGACGTCCCAGTCGGTTACCAGGGATATGTTGAGGTAACACATACCCAACTCGCGTGCCAGCACCACCTCGGGGTACTGGGTCATGTTGATAACGTCCCAGCCTTGAGAGTGGTACCATTTGCTTTCCGCGCGGGTGCTGAAGCGCGGGCCGTTGATGATCACCGCGGTCCCCCCGTTGCGGCAAGGTATGCCGAGACGCCCGGCGGTTTCCGCGCAGATCTCGCGCATAGCCGGGCAATAGGGCTCGGAACAGCTTATGTGAACCGCCGCCGGTCCGTCATAGAAAGTGCTGTCCTGGCGGAAGGAGCGGTCCACGAACTGGTCGCAGAGGACGAAGGTGCCCGGGGGTATCTCGCGCTGCAAGGAACCACATGCGCCGGGTGAGACGATGCGCTCGACTCCGAACTCCCTCATGCCCCATATATTGGCTCGATAATTGATGCGATGGGGAGGATACTGGTGGTGGCGTCCATGGCGGGGTAGAAAGACCACCTCCACTCCATTGAGCTCTCCCACCACGAAACGGTCGCTCGGGGGCCCGTAGGGCGTATGCACGGCGTAGCTGTTGGCCTTCTTCAAGAGCGAGTAAAATCCGGAGCCCCCGAAGATGCCGATCTTGACCTTTGGAAGCTGCATAAAACCCCCTCCGTGATCGAGAACCCGGTAGGTTACCACCCAGCTGTCCAGTGATGGGGAGCCTCGCCTGTCCAGTATGGGTTTAACGGTATCCCAGGCGCTTTCCGGCCTGGCTTTGAGCGGTCGGCGCTAATCCTCGCATGCCGTTGCCGCCGTCTTCTCCGGCTCCCGGGATTCCTTGTCGCCGCCGTTGTCGGAAGCCTTGCGTGAGTCGGTCTTATAAAAGCCCGAACCCTTGAAGATGATACCCACGGGGTGGAACACGCGGCGTACCTTTCCCCCGCACCTGGGGCAGCTTTTCACTTCCTCGTCCACCGCGTGCACTACCTCGAAGACATCGCTGCAATCGGCGCATTTGTAGTCATATGTAGGCATCTTCATCACCTCTGACAGCGTTGTTTTCAGCAGTACAAAATATACATGTTGAACAAGTCGTTTTCAATATTACCCCAGCGGCGCATATGTCCCCATGATCGCGCTCACCTGCGCGCCGCAAAAGGGATGGAGGCCGGGTTTCAGGCGCTATCCGGATGCTATGATAGGGAATGGTTCCCGCTTCCGGCCGAGATGGCCGCCGGGCAAGCGGGGCGGGCGGCTGGGTTGAGAGCGGCTCGGAGGAGAGAGGATGCGGGAAGAGGCCGACCCCGTACCCGGGATGACGCCGTGGGAAAACGGCGGCGTGGCAAGAGAAGCGGTTGATGCGGGACGACCAGGCAGAGCCTGGCGCCTGCTCGGGAACGCCTTGGTTCTGTTATGGCTGGGGGTGGGCCTTTATTACCTGGTGCCGAAGTTCATCGGTGACCGCGAGATGCTGGCGGTGGTGCGGAACGCCAACTTCCTCCTCGTCCCCGTGGCCCTTGCCGTGGAAACCCTCTCCATGCTCTGCGTATGCCGCCTATATTATCAGGTGCTGAGGATAGGGGGTGGGACCCTCCCCTTTCCTCGCGTCTCCCTTATCTATATGAGCGCCTATGCCTTCGGGCACGTGGTCCCGGGCGGGAACACCGGCACGCTTTACCTGAACTACCGGGAGTTGAGGCGGGAGGGAACGGGAAAGGCGCTCACCATAAAGGCGCTGGGGGCCGCCTATGTCATCTACTCCGCCGCGCTCATCGCGCTTCTGGCCGCCGGCCTGCTCCTCTCCCTGCTTACCGGCCGCCTGTCTGTTGCCTACGACCTCGTCGCCCTCTCCATCGCCGGCGGAGCCCTCGTTTTCATGGCAATATGCGTTTACCTGGTGCGTATGCCCCACATACTCGTGCGCATGGCGGGTAAGTTCCTGCGCGCTGCCCATAACCTGCGTCTTCTGAAAGGCGTGGAAACGGCAGAGGTAGAGCGGAGGGTGGAGGAGACCGTAGGCTATCTCCGGGATGTTTTCGCTCGGCGCGACAATGCCGTGCGCGTAGGGGCATGGGGCCTGGGTTTCTGGCTTTTCGACCTGGCCTGCCTTTTTACCGTCTTCGTGGCCATCGGCCACCCCGTCAACCCCGGCATACTAATGGTCTGCTACACCATCGCGGACATCGCGGGAAGCCTGCCCTTGACTCCGGCCGGCTTGGGGGTGTTCGAGGTCAGCCTGGGCGCGACCCTTTACGCCTTCGGGTACCCCAAGGAGATCCTGGCGACGGCGGTCCTGGGGTTCCGCTTTTTCAGCTTCTGGCTCTGTACCCTTGCGGGAGGCATTTGTTACCTTTTCCTGCGCCTGCAGAGGCGATCGGAAGGGAAGGGGCACACGGGATGACGCATGGACGCGAAGAAGAACGTGAAGGCGGTGCTTGAGCCGCTTTCCCACCCACGGCGGAGCGATCGTGACCTGCTGCCCAATGCCTTTCGCAGGGGATGGGGGAAGAGGCGAAGGCCTCCGGTTTCAAGTGCTCCCGCGGCGGCGTTTGTGGGGCCGCTTCCGTGTTAGAATAGCGGGAAAACGGAGGTGGTCATGAGCATACTGGTGGTAGGGTCGGTGGCGCTTGATTCCATACGCACCCCTTTCGGGGAGGTCGAGGAGATACTGGGAGGCTCCGCGACCTATTTCAGCGTGGCGGCCTCGTTTTTCGGGGATGTGCGCCTGGTGGCGGTGGTGGGGGACGATTTCCCTGGCGAGCACGTGGAGTTCCTGCGCTCGCGCGGTGTGGACACGCGAGGCCTGCGTGCCGTACCGGGCAGGACCTTTCGCTGGAAGGGATATTATACTTACGACCTCAACGAGGCGCATACCCTCGATACCCAGCTCAACGTCTTCGAGGATTTCGAGCCCGAGATACCCGAGGAGTACAGGGATTCCGAATACGTGTTCCTCGCCAATATCGACCCAGAGCTGCAGTTGAAGGTGCTGGAGCAGGTGCGCTCGCCACGCCTGGTGGTCTGCGACACCATGAACTTCTGGATCGAGAACAAGCGGGAGGCCCTGCTGAAAACGGTCTCGCGCGTTGACTGCCTGTTGCTCAACGATGCCGAGGCGAGGCAGCTGGCGCAAGACCCGAACCTTATAGCGGCGGGAAGGAAGCTCCTGGGCATGGGGCCAGAGCGGGTGATCATCAAAAAGGGTGAGCACGGGGTGATAATGCTCGCGGGGGAGGAGTTTTTCTCGCTTCCCGCCTATCCCCTGGAAACGGTCTTCGACCCCACGGGCGCGGGAGATACCTTCGGAGGAGGTTTCCTGGGCTCCCTTTCGCGTTTCGAGGAGGCGGGCGAGGAGGAGATCCGCAGGGCGGTGGTATACGGCAGCGTGGTGGCATCCTTCACGGTGGAGGATTTCTCCTGTCGCCGCCTCAGCACTTTGAGCATGGAGGAGATCGAGGAGAGATACCGGGCTTTCTCGGCCATAACCTGTTTCTGATACGGGGCAAGCGGGTTTTTCAAGGCAAGACGCGATAAACGGGAGGAGGGGGAGCATGGCGGCGCAGTATCATCACAAGGTGATCGAGGGGGATGAGACGGTCATCTTCGATAAAAGGCATTCGCTGTGGGAGATATGGCGGAACTTCCTCATAGGCATAGGCGCGGTGGTGGCCCTGGTGCTGCTGCTCACCAAGTTCAGCCCCGGTCCCTCTGATCCCGCCTCGCCCTCCACCAACTGGGGATACATAGTTTTGATAAGCGCGTTCGCGCTTTTTGTCGCCTTGTTCTACGGGGCATGGCCGGCTTTTAAGCGGCGCGACCTGCCGGAGAAGAGCTACTTTCTGCCCGCGAGCTCCGCGATCCTGGCCGCCGCGGGATGGGGAGCGCTGATGTGGTTCCGGAACAGCAAGGGGTTCGCCGATATATGGTCTATCGTGGTATGGATCTCCTTCGCGGTGGTGATCGTCGGCTGGCTGCTGTACCCCGTTCTCTCCTGGTATTTTTCCCATTTCATCCTCACCGACCGCCGCATCATCCTGGTGACCGGCATTCTCACCAAGAAGACCAAGGCCATTCCGCTTGACCAGTTGAACGACATCAGCGGCAGCCAGAACGCGTGGGAGAGGATGTTCAACTACGGCGACCTGGTCATAGAGTCCGCGGGCGAGTTCGGCCAGCAGCCCTTCACCAACATCTCGGATCCCGTGGGGGTGAAAAAGCTCATCTTCGAGCAGAGGCGCTTATTCGAGGAGCGGCAGGAGCGCAAGTATGGCGAGGAGATGGCCAGGCAGCTCTCCGGGGTCATACAAGCCACACAGCCCACGGTGACCCCCGCCGAAGGGCGTGCTTCGCGCCAAGAGAAGGTCGTGGACGAACTCGAGGTGGTTGATGGGCTGAAGAAACTGGATGAGCTACGCCAGAGCGGCGCCTTGACGGAGGATGAGTTCCAGGAGGCCAAGCGCGACCTCATGGAACGCTTGCGCGAGGACAGGGGATGAGAGGCGGGGTTTACCGCGGACAGGGCGATGCCCTATTGGAGAAGAGGTCAGCACGTTAGCCTACGGGTGACGGCACGCACAAGGAGGCTCCGGCTTGGTAAAGCGAGGGCATCGCACGGCACCCAGGCCGTGTCGATAGTCGTTATTACCGCGGCCTCCCGGCGTAAGCATATGCAAGCTGAGGCGCGATTACGGTTTTAACATACGTGAAAACATCGCCGCTGCGGTCTGCCTGCGCGCAAAGATCCGGGAATAACTTTGACCGTGGCGTAGCATCCGCGATGGCTTTTCCAGCGTACAACCAGAAGATCTGGCGCGTTACCTTTGGGCGATCCCTCCCCGCAACACGCTACGGTACGGCTTGGGACATAATGCGCGATCGTAAAGAACTCCCGCGCCTCCTGGCCTGCCGTTCCCGGCGAGCGCGACCGCCGCTTAAGGTTGCCGCGCTATCGCCCTGGGATCACCGTGACATCAAGCGCTTTAAGCGATGTCGCCGTGATCGCAGACGCTCCCTGTCGTTAAAGCGTCTTCCACACCCGCCTGCGCTGCCATAGAAAAGCCCTTTTTCGAGCGCTTCCTTCGATATGCCATATATGGCCTGCCGGTAACAGGCGAGACAGAAGTCAGAGTGTTCCTGTCTGCTATGCGCTATTTTTCCAGTTTTTTCTCGAGCTTCTCGATTTTTTTCTGCGCCTTGGCGCTCGATTTCTCGAGCTTGCTGAGCTTCTTCTCCAGCTTGGCCTTGCCCTTCTCCGCCTTATCCAGCGCCTTCTGAGCCTTCTTAAGCTTGCTCTCCTTACCCACTGCCCTTCCTCCTTTCACAAAAACCATCTTATGACCGAACGCCGCGAGCACCATATATATAACCGACAAAGGGTCGGTCACTCAAGTGCCGGCAGGAAACGAATGCGCCCCATGCCGGGGCAGCTCCTCTATCTTACTTCGGGCCCCTCCTTTTTGCTATCCTTCGGGAGAAGATGCATAAACTCATCGATCACCACCTGCACACCAGCCGGTGCGGACATGCCGAGGGCCGGCTGGATGAATACGCCCGCGTGGCGGAGGAAAAGGGTCTAGCGGGCATAGGCTTCTCCGACCATTTTCCCCTCCTGCATGCCAGGGACGCCACCTTGACCATGGGGATAGAGGAGCTTCCCGCCTACGTGCAGGAGGTACGCGAACTGCGCGAAGCCTTCCCGAGACTCTGCGTGAAACTGGGCATAGAGGTGGATTACCTTCCCGAAACCGTGGACCTGCTCGGGGAGTATCTCCACTCCTATCCTTTCGATTACGTCATGGGATCGGTGCACTTCATCGACGGCTGGGGGTTCGACGACCCGCGTAACCTTGAAGGATACCGGGGACGTGACCTCTTTTCGCTGTGGAAGCGGTATTTCGAGCTGGTGGGTGACGCGGCGGAGAGCGGCTTTTTCGACCTCTTGGCACATCCCGACCTGATAAAAAAATTCGGCTTCCGTCCTCGCTCTGATGTCAGCCGCCTGTACGAGGAGTGCCTTGACCGCGTGGCGGCGGCGGGAACGGTGGTGGAGGTGAGCACGGCGGGGCTGCGCAAACCGGTGAAGGAGATCTACCCCGGGGAGGAGTTTCTTCATATGTGCCTTGAAAGGGGTATCGGGGTAGCGCTGGGGTCCGATGCTCATCGGCCTGAGGAGGTAGGCTACGGGTTCGGAGAGGCGGTGGGCCTTCTGCGACAGGTGGGGTATCGGGAGGTCATCACCTTCCGGTCCCGCGAGAGACTCCCCATTCCGCTATAGCGCCGGTAAGCGAACCGCGTTAGCACGGTTTAGCACGGGATTTGACGTAAAGAGAAAACAGGAGTAGGTAAGTCCTCGCGGCCTGCGCGGTCGTGAGGGCATTAAGTCTCACGGTCCGCGGCCAACGCCTCTCTGGCTATCCTCTCCACCTGATCCTTGGTGAAGGGCTTCTCCAGGTAGTCGTCGACCCCCTCCCGCCGGGCCTGGGCGATGGTCTGGGGAGAGGAGTAGGCGGTCATGAGGATTATCTTCACCCGGGGATATTCGGCTTTAATCATGCGGGCCAGCTCGATGCCGTCTATCTTGGGCATGCGGATATCCGCGAGGACGATATCCGGGGCCTCCCGGCGGATCATCTCCACCGCCTCCTCGCCGTCTCCAGCTTCCTGCACCGCGAACCCCGCGCGTTCCAGCCAGCGCGCCACCAGATGGCGCACTCCCTCGTTGTCGTCCACGATGAGCAGCTTGGCTTCAGGGGACTGGTTCATGGCTTGCTCCTCTGGTCGGCAGCTTAAGGATAAAAGTCGTGCCTATTCCCTCCTGGGAGCGTACTTCGATATCGCCCCCGATGTCCAGGAGGATCTTCTGCACGATGGATAGCCCCAGGCCCGTCCCCCCCTCTTTGGTGGTGAAGAAGGGCTCGAAGACGGAAGGGAGGATATCGGGGGTTATGCCCGTGCCGGTATCCTCCACGCGCATCTCCAGGAACCCGTTGCCGGTGTCATGGGCCCTGACGGTGATCACTCCCCCTGAAGGCATGGCTTGCACCGCGTTCTCGAGGAGGTTGAAAAGGATATGCCTCATGTTGTCGCGACTCAGCATCACCGGCGGAAGGTCGTCCCCGAAATCCCTTACGATCTTGATCCCGCCGGCCTGATGAGAACGGGCGAAGTCCGCCAGCAATTCGGGAAGGGCCGTCTGCAGGGGTATCGCCGTGTCCTCGTTCACCGGAAAGGGCGATTTGCTGAAGGTGAGCATGCCCGATATCCACTGGTTGCTCAAGGTGGCCTCGCGCTTGATGGTGGCGAGCAGTTGCTTGCGCTCCGGGTCCTGCTCGTCTTCCTCCAGCTCGTCCGCCAGGCCTATGATGGCGAAGAGGGGGTTTTTCACCTCGTGTGCGATCTTGGCCGCCATCTGCCCCAGGATGGACAGGTGATCCTGCTGGCGCAGGCGGGCCTCCATCTCCTTTAGGGGGGAGATGTCCATAAAGACCACCGCCGCGCCCATGCGTTCCCCTTTGGCGCGGTGCAGGGGAAAGGCGTTGAAGCTTATGGTCATCCTTCTGCCCCCCGGGCCTTCTATGGCCAGCTCATGCCGGCGAAAAACGCGATCTTCCTCCAGGCAAAGGCGGAAGATGGGCTGCAGAAAGGAAAGGGGCTTGAACTTCTCCCGCCCCTCGGTGAGGTCGGAGTAATTGACGCCGATGACCTCCTTGGGCTCGATGGCCATGAGGTCGGCCGCTTCGCGGTTAAAGTAGATCACGTCCCCTTCTTCGTTGACCACCACCACCGCCGCCAGCATCTCCTGGATGAAATGCTCCGTGTACTCCTGGGTGTCCTTCAGCCATTGCAGGGTCTTCTGGCTCTGCTGATAGAGGTCCACGTTGATCATGGCCACCGCGAGTTCGTGGCAGAGGCTGGAAAGAAGAGAGACCTCGTCGGGGGTGTACTCGTGTTCCTCGCAGGAGGCGGTGACCGCTATCCCCACCATCTGGCCCTTGGCCTTGAGGGGCATGATGATCTGCGACCTCGGGCTACGGCCCTCGAGATAGGTCTCCGCCGCTTTGGGGTCCTCGGGCAGATTGTTGCGGATGACCGTCTGGCCGTCCTGGAAAGCCTTTCCCACCGCGCCTTTTCCCACCGGGATCTTAAGGCCCCGTACCGCTTTCTCCTGGAAACCGCGATGAGAGAGCACCTGCAGGTAGGAACCGCTCTCGTCGGGGATCAGCACCACCCCTATGGATGCGTTGGTCAGGGTGAGCATCACTCCCAGTATGTTGGCCACCAGCTCCTCCAGGTCCAAAGTCGAGCTCACGGCGCTCACCGCGTCGGCCAGGATGCCGAAGCGCAGGTTCAAGTCGGTTATCTCATCGATATACCCCTTGTTCTGCTCGCGATAGTGATGCCACTCATAGCTGAG
>JACVJG010000013.1 GCA_015711875.1 Candidatus Solincola jinzensis
GTCTCCGTGATCGAGCACTTCATCCGCGAGGCCAGCCACCACCTCATCCTCTCCCGCTGCCCCTGCCGCAGCGAGAACGGGTGCAAGGATTTCGACCCCTATTTCGGTTGCACCTTCCTGGGCCCCGCGGTGCTAGACGTCGACCCGGAGGTGGGCCGGTTGGTGAGCATGGAGGAGGCACTGGAGCACCTGCGCCAGGCCACCGAGGCGGGGCTGGTGTCCTGTCTTGGAAAGTTCAAGGGCGATGCCATCATGCTCGGCCTCAAGAACCACCACCAGCTCATGACCATATGCCACTGCTGCCCCTGCTGCTGTATCTCCACCGCCATACCTTTGGCCTCGCGCGAGACCAGGGACGTGCTGGTGAAAATGGAGGGTATTTCCATCACGGTGGACGAGGAGAAGTGCACGGGGTGCGGGAAATGCGTCAAGGCGTGCATCTTCCACCAGATCTCCTTGGTGGACAGAGAGGAATCCATCGCGGGTCACGCGCTCGATCCCGACGTGGAGGAGACGCAACGGCGCCCGCGAAAACTGGCGGTGATCGGGGAGGAATGCAAGGGCTGCGGGCGCTGCGCCATGGCATGCGGGCAGGGCGCTATAACTGTGCGCGTGGAGGACCCTTCCTATATCGACGCCTGTATCGAGCGCATCTCCTCCAGGGTGTCCATACGCTGAGGCCCTATTCCTTCACCACCCTGAGCCTGGAGACGTCCACCTCGTTGGCGGTGGCCACGGTGTGGTAGTACCACTTGCCCGTTTTGACGTCATACCACAGGGACCAGTTGCTCTTGGAGGTGAGCACCTTCTCGTTTCCCTTGCGGTCCACCACCACCAGGCTGTAACCCTTCTCTGGGGTCACCTTCACCCTGTTGCCGGCTGGGGTGTAGATGATATTGTCCACCGGTTTTTTCCAGAACTCGGGGTCCAGCCCGATGTCGGTATAGGCGTAGTCGCCCCAGTTCCTCGGGTACCTGCCGTATTTGTCGTAATAACTCTTGATGAGGTCCACCATACCGGCGGTGATGTCGCCGAAGCTATCCCCTAGGGGGGTCTTCTTCCCGGAAGCCGCTTTTCCCAGAACATGGTTCCAGCCCACCTTTCGCGGCTGGTCGTGCTGGAACCTGGCGCCGTCCGAGCGCACCCCCACCTGGTTGTCGGTGAGGCAGGTCACCGAGAGCCCGTCGGTTATATAGTCGTATCTACCCGCGATCTCTCCCACCCCCCTGCCGTTGGAGGGGCAGTCGAAGGGGCCATGAGCCGCTCCCCCCGCGGTCTCCGTCCCCACGCTGGGCAATACGGGCAAGGCGCAGAAGGGGTTTAGCGGGACCCCACCCCGCGCCTGGAAGTAATCGGCCAGGGAGCGGTCGGTATCTCCCGCGATGTTTCCCTCCAGGTCTATATAGGCCTCGCCGCCCCCGGGTAGACAGCCGCCATCCAGCAGCGACTCGCCGGGGTGGTCGGCCCTCCACCTCATGATGGCGTACTCGATGGACCTCTCGTTGTGCAGGCAGACGCTTCGTTCGGCGACATCCCTTACCGAGACGTAAACGGGAACCGCCAGGGCGGCCAGTATGCCGATGAGCAGGATGACGATGGTTATCTCGATGAGAGTGAACCCGCCTGAGTCAGTGTTCAGGGTAGCCAGACCATTTACGGTCACCCCGTCATGCCTCCGGCGCCAGTCATCACGTGAATGCCCTCCCCCTTTCAGCACGCCCTGTGAACGGCACGATGCTCGTTTATGCTTTGCCGCCATGATCTCACCCCCCGTTCGCGCCGCCCGTGGCCGTGCCGCTCACTCGCGCGGGAACGGACATGTCGCTGCCTTTGATAGACTCCGCCCCGTGGGCCTGGGGATCGGGGCAGGATATCTCGTATCCGGAACCCGTTGTCTTGTAGGCAAAGGGGATTCCCGTAGCCGGGCACGCCGCTTTCACCTTAAGGTATTCGCCGAGCTCCTCGAGGGAAGCGGGGTAGGCCCCGTGGTCTTCATGATACGCGCGCAGGGCAAGTCGTACTTCCTGCATGTTCGCTATGCACTCGTCCCCGCTCCAGGTCTCCTGCTGCTCCGGAGAGCCCTCGGCGGGGGTGTTGTTGAAGGCGAAATGCTGGTAGAGGATGAACCCCACGGCTCCTGCGATGAGCACCGCCACCGTCACCGCCACCGCCAGAAAGCCGCGCGAGCCTATCCTTCTTCTCTCCGCTGCCGCCTCCTCCCGGTCCGGCTTGGCCTCTGCCTCCTTGCTCTGGAACGCCGCCAACTGCCTGTCCACGGCGCAGTCGTAGCAATAGGCGTTTTCCCCATCTAAGAGGTCCACGCATTCCTCGCATATCGGCTTGCCGCATCCCGCGCAGGCATGGCCCGCCCCACGCTCCGGATGGTTGCTGCACCTGGGCATCCACATCACCCCCTCCGTCACCTCGGGATAGCGCGGGCTATCTCCTCCACCGAGGTGACCCCCTGCGCCACCTTCTTAACGGCGTTTTGCCACATGGTGTCCATTCCCTCCTCCATCGCGCGGGCCTTCACCTCCCTGGGGTTTACCTGCGCGGTGGTAAGGGCCTTGATGCCCTCGCTCATGGGCATGACCTCGAAGACGCCCACGCGTCCTTTGTAACCCGTGTTGTTGCAGTACTTGCACCCGACAGGGCGGTAGAGGATTCCGCCGTCGCCGCCCTCTATGCCCAGTTCCTCGAGCATGTTTGGAGAGGGGGTATAGCCCTCCTTGCAGCGGGGGCACAGCTTCCTGACCAGCCTCTGGGCGATGACCAGCTTGACCACCTCCCTGACGTAATAGGGCTCGATGCCGATGTCTACCAGCCTCGGTACCGTCTCCGGCGCTCCGGTGGTGTGCAGGGTGCTGAGCAGCAGGTGCCCGGTAAGGGCGGCCTGCACTGAGATATGGGCCGTCTCTTTATCCCTTATCTCCCCCACCAGGATGATGTCGGGGTCCTGGCGCAACACGGATCTGAGGATGGTCGAGAAGTCGAGCCCGATCTTGTGGTTCACGGGTATCTGGTTCACCATCCCCAGGCGGTATTCCACCGGGTCCTCGATGGTGATGATCTTCCGGCTCACGTCGGAGAGCTCGTTGAGCACGGCGTAGAGGGTGGTGGTCTTGCCGCTTCCCGTAGGCCCGGTGACCAGGATGAAGCCGTGGGGTTCCTCCAGGGCCTTGAGCAGCTTGCGCAAATCCGCGTCCTCCAGCCCCAGGTCCGCCAGGCTCACCTGTGCCTTTGACTGGTCCAGGATCCTGATGATCACCGCCTCTCCGTATATGGTGGGGGCGGTGGCGACACGGAAGTCCACGTCCTTGCCCCCGTACTTCACGAAGAAGCGGCCGTCCTGGGGCAGGCGCCGCTCGGCGATGTTCAGTTCCGCGAGCACCTTCACCCGCGAGACCAGGGCGTTGAGGACCTCCACGGGCAGGATCCTGGACTCCACGAGCACGCCGTCGATGCGGTACCTCACCCGCACCAGGTTCTCCTGCGGCTCGATATGGATGTCGCTCGCGCCCTCCTTGATGGCCCGGGTGAGGAGGAGGTTCACCAGCTTTACCACCGGCCCTTCGTCCACCCTGACCTCGTCAAGGACCTCCGGCGCGTAGCGGTCCACGAACTCCAGGCGGTCCTCGTCCCACTCCACCAGCTCGTTCTCCAGGCCGCCGTCCTTGAAGAAGTAGTCGATGGCCTCGAGGATGTCCTCCTCGTCGCTGAGGATGGGCTCCAGGGTGTAGCCAGAGGCGAAGGCCAGCATGTCCAGGGAGGCGGTGTCGAAGGGGCAGCTCACCGCCACGGTGAGGATGTCGCCGATGAGGGTCACGGGTATGGCCACCAGGTTCCTGGCCACGTTGGCGGGGATGAGCTTGACCGCCTCGGGGTCGATGAGGTCCACGGAGAGCTTCACATAGGGGATGTCGACATGCTTGGATATGAATTCCTTGAGTTGCTCACGGGTGGTGAAGCCCTCCTTGATGAGGACATCCTTGAGGCGCTGCCCGGTGGTCTTCTGAAGCTTGAGGGCGATGTCCAGCTGCTCCTGGGTGATCATGCCCTTCTCCACCAGGACGCTCCCCAGCCCTCCGTCCACGTTACCGGTCATGCCTCATCGCCTCGCCTCTCGCTCTTCGCGTCCCCGGGCCTCCTATACTTCCTTTCCCCGCACCGCCAGGCGGGCATCGCCCACCAGTTCCTCCACCTTGCGTATGAAATCCTCGCGCTCCTCCGGCCTCGCGGGCTTGGGGAGGTAGAGGTCCGCCCCCGCCTCCATGGCCACCTTGCGGTAGTTCTGCTTCATGTAGATGGCGCTGGTCATCACCACCGGCGTCCTTTCCTCCTCCAGGTCGCGTATGTTCTCCACCAGCTTGAAGCCGTTCAGCTTGGGGATGAGGCAATCCGTTATGACCAGATCGGGTTTTTCCTCGAGAAACCTGCGCAGCGCCTCCTCGCCATCCCGAGCCACGACGACCTCATGACCCCTGGCCTCAAGGGCATCCCTGGTGACCTGTAGTATGAGTTCCGAGTCCTCTACCAGAAGAATGCGGGCCATGATACCTCACCCCTCTTCGGAGCTTTTTCGCCTGCGATCAGGCTTTCTTTCCCGGCGCGTCCTGTCCATGTCGCGGGGGATATGGGGGCTTTCGCAATTGAGCTTGCGATCTTCTTTCCTTGCGGGGCCGCTTCCATATCTTTCCTACCATCCGCGACGGAGTAAACGCTTACACTCTGATTATCGTTCGCGCCGAAGGGCGCTTAATAACCCATACGGACGATTGGAATCGCCCGTACGGGTTATTGGCGCACCTCGCACCATGCCGCTTTTCCAAGCCATAACCCCGGCAAGCGCCGGCCCGCCCACCGCGTCCAGATGCGCTCTAACGCTGATTCCAGGATGGGAGGGCTGCATCATGCGTTCAGCTGAATGCTCACAGGGAGCTGAAGGATCTCGTGGAATGGCCGAATCCCATCACCTCGCCGGAGCCGCGGGACGCTTTTGGGGAACGAAGGGTTCCCGGGGAAAGCGGATCTGCGCGTCGATGCTGATGCGAGTTTCAGGGACCTCTATGCAGCCTCTTCCTCCAGGGCTAGTCTCGAACCGGGGAGTTGCGGGTTCAGGAAGCGGCTATAAGCTGCTGGAGGAAACGCGGAATCTGGGTTTTCACGCACGACGCGATGCTTACCGCAGACAATATGACGTCATGAGCATGAAAAGCGGTCTGCTTTGATCAAGGCATGACATGGGCTCCTGCGTCGTCACGCCAAACCCGGGCATAAAACAGCGGGAAAAAGAGCTAGACCCATGACCCCCAAAAGCCGGTTGGTCCCTTTAGGCCATCAGGCGAAATAGCGGCCAGGCAGGTAGGGCACCTGTTTGAGCAGGTGCAGGATGAAACGCTTTCTGGACTCGTCCAGCCGGGTAAACTGGAAGACCAGCAGGCCCGCCAGGCACATCAGCATCAATGGCGCAAGCTTACCTTTCATGGCTTTTCTCCCGCTCTTCTTTCCGTAGATCTTTTTTCTTCCGGACATCCTCTTTCTCCTGTTTTCTCGAGCATTACCGCCTTTGCCACCGGTGCGTGCCGCTGCCCCTCACATGGGCCGCGGACCGGTTCCGCCCAAGGGCGGTTTCCCGACCTGGCGATGAAGCCGTCTCCGCGACCGGCGACCACGGCCGTCCACCGCCTTTCATGCCGGAAGGCGTTCGCCCCGTCCACGTCCTCGACGGCCTTTTCGCCCCCGTGCTCCTCGTGACAACTTTTCTATGGGATCCCGCCAACCACCTCCAGATTCCCTCCGCCCGCCGTGCTCCCACGCGAGAGGTCGAGAGGAGGGAAACGTGAGCGTCCATCCTCATTCATCCTCATTCATATTTCTCGATGAGCTTAGAGGCGATGTACCCCGAGGCCACCGCCGAGGGTACTCCGCCTCCAGGGTGAGTGGAGGCCCCCGTGAGGTAAAGCCCCTTTATGGATTTGGACTTGGCCGCGGGGCGGAAAACCGCCTGGGCGGGAAGGTCCATCTGCAGGCCGTAGATGGCCCCGCCGGGAGAGAGCAGCCGGCGCTCGAAATCCAGCGGGGTCGATACCTCCAGCACCTTAACGTGATCCTTCAAGCCGGGGATGGCCTTTTCGGAGAGGCCCTCGATCATGCGCTCCGCCACGCGCTGCTTCTCGCGGTCCCAGTCGGTCCCGGATAGTCTGTAGGGCCCCATGCCCATGATGTTGAGCACGTGGCAGCCCTCCGGGGCCATGGAGGGGTCCGACTCCGTGGGCCAGCAGATGAGGCCGTGCACCTGCTCCGGGATCTCCCCGCGCCGGTACTCGTTCCACCAGAAGTCGTTCATCATCTCCAGGGGTCCGATGGTCAGGCTGTGGTGGGCCTCCAGAGGCGGGCGGTAGTCCAACCCCACGTAGAGCATCACGCAGGACATGGAGACCTCGTAGCTCTTGATGCCGAAGCGCGCCAGCCAGGGCAGGTGCTCCTCGCCGATCATCTCCAGGTAGAGCTTCTTGGCATTGACGTTGGAGACCACCAGGTCGGAGGTGATCTCGGTGCCGTCGGCCAGGCGCACGCCCTGCACCTTGCGGTCACGCACCATCACCTTGTCCACGCGCGTGCCCAGCCTCACCTCCATGCCCAGCTTCTCGCCGCAGCGCTGGAAGGCCTTGGGGATCTGGATCATGCCCCCGCGCGGGTACCAGATGCCCTCGTGCTCGGAGTAGGGGATGAGGGCGATGAACCCCGGCGCCAGCTCCGGCGGCAGGCCGCAGTAGAAGGACTGGAAGGACATGGTCTGCTGCACCACGTCGTTCTTGAAGTATTTCTTGATCACGTCCTGGTAGCTGGTGACGAAGAGGGGTAGGAACTTGAGCATGCGCGGGTTCTTCAGGCCCATCTTCACCAAATCCAGCATGTTGTTGCAGGGGTTGGTGAAAAAGGCCTCGATGGTCTGCTTCATCATCTCGGCGAAGTAATCCGCTAGCTGGTACCACTGCTTGCCGTCCTCGGGGGATATGGAGGAGATGACCTCCGCCGTTCCCTCCAGGGAGACGGGGTAGTTCACACGGGACCCGTCCTCGAAGATGTAGCTGTAGATGGGGTCGCAGGGCATGAGGTCCACCTCCTTCTGGAAGGAGGTACCCAGGGTCTCGAAGGCCTTCTCTATGGGGTGGATGACCTCCACGATGGAGGCCCCCACGTCGAAGTGGAAGCCGTCCCTCTCGAAGGTGGAGCAACATCCCCCCACGCGCTCGCTCTGCTCCAGGACCAGGACCTTGCGCCCCTGCTTGGAGAGCAACGCGCCGGCGGAGATGCCGCCGCACCCCGCCCCGATCACTATCACGTCGTAGTCCGCCATTGCTTGACCTCCCGTTACTCCCGGATAAAACCGCGGTCACCAGGCATATGTGCCCTCACTCACCCTCCATGACCTCATGGGGGGTTCGCCTTGTGGTAACGTCCCCTTTCATGACCTCCCGTATATCCCCACACCCGTGCTGACCGCCGCCTCGGCAGGGCATCGCGCCCTCTTTGTCCCGCGGCCGCCAGCCCAGCCGGCATCACCTTCTCCGGACCGTAGGCCTCACCTCTCTTCTTCGTATCTCACGGCTCACAGCGCCGCCTTCTTCATGCGCAGCGTATCGTAGTCGAAGCGGCGCATGCAGATGTTATTGGGGTCGTAGATCATCTTCATGTCCCGGTAGGTGTCCACGTAGGTACCCGCCTGGGGGAAGATGAAGCCGATGAGGTCGTGCAGGGGCCCCGCCCCCTCCACCAGCGCCCATACCCCGAAGCATATCCCGGAGCCGTTGCGGAAGGAGGCGGCCATGGCCGCTAAGGTGCCGGAGATGGTGCGCAGGCTGTCCTCGGGGTTGGACTGGTCGATGAAGATGTCGAACTCGATGAAGCCCAGCCTGCCCATGTCGTAGGGCTGGAAATAGGTGGCGATGAGGTCGGCGGAGATGACGTTGTCGTCCGTCCCCACCTGCTGGGTCATGGCCCGCATCATGTCGCTGTTGATCTTCACCAGGTTGTCCAGGTGGTCGAGGCCGAAGCCCACGAAGAAGGAGCCCTTCACCCTCTGCACGCGCACCGACTCCCGGAAGAACTTGGTGAATTTATCCACGCCGAGGATGCGGCCCTCGGAGATGTCCTCCACCACCTCCCAGTCCATGAACTCGAACTCCGGCGCCACCGCCAGGATGTCCTCCTCGCACACCTTGCACTTGATCTCCGTCTCCTCCTCGGAATAACCGCCGGTCACCGGCACCACGTAGTGTCGCGGAAACATGGGTATGAGCTTGGAGGACTCGGCGTTGGTCTCCGCCAGGAAGATGCCCATGTAGGTGTTCTGGAAATATGCGTTCTCGATGACGATGTTGCGCTGGCTGATGGCCTTGAGGGCGGGGGCGATGTGGTCCCAGCTCTCGGAATCGCTGATGGGCACGGTGAGCTTGACGTGGTCGGGGTTGGGGTAGAGGCGCAGGGTCATCTCGGTGATGATGCCCATGGTGCCCATGGAGCCGCGGATAAAGGCGCGCACGTCCGGTCCCGGCCCGGGCATATGCGCTAGGTCGGCGCCGTAAGCCCTCGGCCCCGCCACCATCACCTGCCCCTCGGGGAGCACGATCTTGTAGCCGATGATGTGGTCCAGTCCCACCCCGTACTTGTTGGCCAGGGTGGAGATGTTGCCCATCATGATGTTGGAGACCACCGAGGCGTTGGCGGAGGTGGAGGGGTTGATGAGGCGCAGCCCGCGCTTGAGGGTCTCCGTCTGGAGCTGGGCGAAGGTCACCCCGGGGCCGATGGTGCAGAACATGTTCTCCTCGTCGATCTCGATGATCTCGTCCATGCGCCGCATGTCGCAGAGCAGTCCGCCGTAGGGCGGTATGGTCATGCCCAGGGTGTTCAGGCCCGTGCCGTAGGGGGTCACGTCTATGAGGTACTTGTTGGCGATCTTCATGATCGCCACCACGTCCTCGGTGGAGCCGGGAAGGGCCACGATGTGCGGGTGGTTCATGGGCACCACCGACTGGTCACGGGCGTAGGCCACGGTGATGTTTATGTCGTTGGAGACCCATTCCTCGCCCAGCGCCTCCTGGAGCTCGCGGTAGGCCTTCTCCAGGTTCTCGGGCAGGTTATGGGTGCCGTCGATCTCGTGCTTTACCGGCACCTTGATTATCTTGCGTTCCCGCAGGTCCTTTTGCAGGTCCTTTCCTTTCACTTAAACCACCTCCCCCAGGCCGGAGGCCAGCACCTCGAAGAGGTCATAGACCGGCAGGCTCCCCGATGCCGAGAAATGGTCCTCGCAGTGCGGGCAGGCGGTGACGATGGCCTCGGCGCCCACCGCCTTCGCCTCCTCCATGCGCTCCGCCGCCGTCCAGGCCGCCAGGTCGGGCTTGGCGGCGCGTACCCCTCCTCCCGCCCCGCAGCACCAGGAGTTCTCACGGTTGCGCTGGAACTCCAGCAGCTCCAGCCCCGGCACCGCCGCCAGCAGCCGGCGCGGCTGTTCGTACACCTCGCACCAGCGCCCCAGCATGCAGGGGTCATGGTAGGCCGCCTTGAGGGCTTTCTCCCCCTCGAAGCGCAGGGCCTTTTTCTTGAGGGCCTTGGCGAGGAGCTCCGCGGGGTGGGACACCTTGAGATCCATAGCCTTGCCGTATTCGTCCCTGAGCGCTTGCAGGCAGTGGGGGCAGGCGGCGATGACTCGCTCGGCTCCGGTGGAGCAGAAGAGATCGATGTTCTCGAGGGCGTGCTCCTCGAAGCCGTCGCGGTCCCCCAGGGCGAGGTTGAAGCTGCGGCAGCAGGGCTCGGCGTCCCCCAGCACCCCGATGTCCAGGCCCGCGGCCACGAGCACCCGCACCAGCGAGGCGAGCCTCCTGCGCATATCCGCGCTGGAGGCGTAGGCGCATCCCACGAAGAGCAGGTTCTCGGCCTTCTCTTTAGTGAGGTCCTTGACCCCCAGCTCTCTCGCCGCCTCTCCCTTGAAGCCCTTTTCCAGCCCGAAGGGGTTGTCCATGGCGGCGGTGGAATCGAGCATGGCGCGGTGCCCCTCCAGGGGGCCCCATCCCTCCTCCACCGCCTTCTCCCGCATGAGCTGGATGATGCGCGTGGTGTGCAGGCCCTTGAGGGGGAAGCACATCTCCTGGCAGAGCCCGCAGAGGTTGCACGAGTATATGATGTCCGCCGTCTTGGGGGTGGGGTCGAACTCCAGGTTGGTGATGGCGCGGGCGATCTCCATCATGCCCGCGGCGTAATATGACTCGAAGCGGTAGCGTGTCCCGCAGGGGCAGTTGTAGGAGAAGCGCGCGCTCTCGAACACCTGCACGTTCATGGACTGGCACATCTTGCACTTGCCGCACACCCAGTAATCGTCGCGGTAGTCGGTGAGCTTCTCCCTTTTCCTGGTAAGCCCCTTCTCCATGGCCTACACCCCCTCCATGAGCTGACCGGGGTTGAGCAGACCCTTGGGGTCCATAACCCGCTTGAGGTTCCTGATGAGGCGGATGTTCTCGGGGTCCATGCGCCCGTAAACCGTCTTGGCCACCTCGCCGCGGGGACGGTTCACGTGCGCTCCCCGGTCCAGGACGGAGCGGTAGGCCTCCAGCCACGCTCCCTCGGCCGCCGCGTCCCCTTCCTGGTGATGGATGTCCGTCTCGCAGTAGAAGGCGGCGCCGTAATAGGAGGGGATGGCCACCCTGCCGAGGGGGTATTTTCCCGCCGCCTCCTCTACCGCCGCGAAGAGCGCCGCCACCTTGCCCGCGAAGGTGTAATAATCCACCGTGGTCAGGTCGCCACGGTAATAGGCGCGCTCCGAGAGGTACCAGGGCCACTCGAACTTCTCCTGCATGCGGCGCGCCAGCTCCCCGTCATTGGCCCTCCCCCCGCAGGAAATGGCCATCTCCCGCGTCTGCTGGTCCCATATCTCCACCAGGGAAGGGTGGTTGTCGAAACCGAAGACCACGCTCCAGGGCGGCAGCTCTCCCGCCATGGAGTCCGCCTCCTCAGCGCTGCCGGAGAGGAGCACGGAGAGGTAACGCCGGTCAGCCGCCACGCACTCGAAGACCTGGTCGTGGCGCGACGCCAGCCGGGCCGCCCTCACCGCCGACTCCGCGTCCTCAAAGGCGTAAGCGGTGACCCGCCTTTCCTCCCAGCGCTTGTATATCCACGCCTTCATGGCGTAGGGCATGCCGAAAACGTCCTCGCTGGCATGGAAGAGATTGGAATACATGGGCCCGAGGTCCTCGCGGAACTCGGAGTGCCCGTCGGGCGTGTATTGGTCGGTGCCGCTCATCCACAGGCGCCCGTCGGCCAGGATGGCGTGGAAGGTGGTGAACTGGTAGGGACGCGTGGCGCCGTTGGCCAGGATGACATCGCGGTCGATGTAGGAGCGCACGATAGAGGAGGAGGTCGCCGCGGCGGGCATGAGTATCCTCAGGTTGCGTGGATCCAGCTCCCGCTTGAGGCCCTCGAAGGTCACGCCGTACTCCACGAAGGCCAGCAGGTTGGCCTCGTCTATGCGCACGATGCGGTCGATGCCCCTGAGGTCCACGAGCACGCCTCCCGACTCCGCCACCGCGGGATCCACGAAGCCGCGGCGGTGGGTGAAGATGGGGATGTCGTTCTCGTAGGCGCAGGAAGCGATGTCCGCCAGCTCCAGGCTGTCGCGAGGCAACGCCAAAGCCAGATCGAGCCGCGGAGGCGGGTGCTTGAAATATCCTTTGAGGGCGTCCGGTCCTTCACGGATCACCCCCGGGCCCGCGGCATCCCTGAGCCTCTCTCCGGTACTGACGCTCATCCTTCCACCTCCCTATCCCCAGGGCGCTCCCTTCGGCGCCCGACCGTTTTCCCCTCGGCCCTCTCGCGCCTTATCCCATAGCGGGCCAGGGCCCAGGCGGCGTCAACGCATCTCTCCACCGAGTCGTAAACCGGCACCCCTATATCCTCCAGGGCCGCGAACCAGCGCCTGCGGTCCACCTCCGAGGCCCCCAGGAAGCAGGCCAGGAGCGGCTTCTCCGGATGTCGTCTCCTGATCTCGGAGAGCAGAGCCGCGGCGTCGAAATCCGATTCCGGCACCAGGGTGAAGACCGCCATGAGCATGTGCATGTCCCTTTCCTCCGCGAAGGCTCGCAGGATCACGCGGTACGCGTCCTCCACCGTCCCTTGCAGGGTGGCGGACCAGATGTCCATGGGGTTCACCAGCCGCGCCCAGCCTGGCAGCCCCTTCTCCGCCCTGCGTGCCGCCTCCCGTGAGGGCGCCGGCAGACACAGCCCGCGGCGCTGGCAGGCGTCGGCGACCAGCACCGTGCCCGCCCCCGTGATGGAAACCACTCCCAGGTTCGGCCCCGCCGGCACGGGACAGTACGAGAAAGCCTTGGCGGCGTCGAAGAGGCCGTCGATGCCGTCCACCTCGATGACTCCCGCCTGCGCCAGGGCGCCCCGCAGCACCGTGTCCTCGCCGGCCATGGACCCGGTATGGCTGGCCGCCATCCTCCCTCCCAGCTCGCTGCGCCCCCCCTTGAGCATGAGCACCGGTTTGCTCGCGGTGACACGCCGCGCGAGTTCCAGGAAATCCCTGCCCCTTTTTAAACCCTCGGAGTAAATGCAGATGACCCTGGTGGCATGGTCCTCTCCGAGATAAGCGAGCACGTCCACTTCGTCCACGTCCGCCTTGTTCCCCAGACAAGCCACTTTGGAGACGCCGAAGCGCTGGGTGGAGGCTATCCAGCGCGCGAATCCCCCGGCGAAGAGCCCCGTCTGGGCGATGATAGAGATGTCACCCATCCGCAACGGGTCCAGGGACATGAGGGAGGTGACGAATCCGGAGGCGGTGGAGATGGTGCCCACGCTGTTGGGACCCATCATGCGCATGCCGCGCTCGCGCACCGCCCCCACCAGCCGCCCCTGCATCTCCGCTCCCTCCGCTCCCGCATCGGAATAACCCGCCGCGCAGACGATGACCTTTCTCACCCCCGCTTCGGCGCAGTCGGTCACGAAATCGAGCATGAGTTCCCTCGGCAGCACCCCCACCGCCACCTCCACGGACTCTCCTATCTCCCGCAGTGAGGGATAGGCGGGAACGCCCATTACCTCCCTCGCCCGGGGGTGGATGGCGTATACGCGGCCGCGGTAACCGAAGCGCAGCAGGTTGGAGAGGGTGATGTTCCCCAGTTTCATGGACGAGCTGGAAGCCCCTGCCACCGCCACGCTCGCGGGGTCGAAGAAGCCCTCCATCTCATGCGCCAACGCTTTCCCCCTGTCTCAAGAGCCTCGCGGCCTGGAAACCGTCCCCGTCGCCTCGCAACCGCCCCATGAGCTGTCAAACGAAATAACGGAAGGGCATCTTGGGCAGTTGGGTGAGCAGGAGTTTGGCATAACGCCAGTCCGAGGGCTCAGTGCTGGCGGCCAGCCACGCCGCCACCCCGCCCGCGACGCCCACCGCGATCAACGCTTTTGTCCTTGCCTTCATCCCAGCCTCCCACGTTGATTTTTTCCGAAAAGGCTATTTACTCATCGCCCCGGGTGCGCCGGTTAAAGCATGGCGCTGCCTTCACCTGCGTCCTGCTTCCACCGGCCGGCGATTCCTCTGTCCTTCCTCCTGGCCGGCCCCTGAGCCTGCCCAATAACAACGGCAGCGGGGGCAAGCCGACCTGCCCAAGCCGCATGCCCACCAAAGGGATTCCCTTATTCCCCTTCCCTTGAAGCATCTCCTGTGATGCCCATTGATCCCTCGGCCCCTGCGCGCGAACACACATCGCTCATGTCGGTGTCGAACCGGACAGCCTCTCCTTTCCACCCTCTCCACCCCCACAAACCCCTGGGGTGAACCTCCTAACGCTTTACATTGCGTTCCCGGCCATCCGTCGGCTTGTTGTGCCGGCTAGCCGTTGTCCTTCACGATCAGCCCCCCGGTTATTATCCCCCCCGCCACCACCGCGGGCACCCCGCCTCCGGGATGGGTCGAAGCCCCCGCGAGGTAGAGGTTCTTGATGCACTTGGAGCGGTTGGCGGGACGGAAAACCGCCATGTGGCTGAGGTCGGTCTGTATGCCGTAAACGGCCCCGCCCGGGTGCAGCAGCATGCGCTCGAGATCCTTTGGCGTGGCCATGTCCCGATACACCACGTGCTTGGAGAGGTCGGGTATGATGTAGCGCTCGATGGTGGCGATGGCCTCGTCGATATACCTCTCCTTGTAGCGATCCCAGTCGTTGCCGGCCAGGTTGTAAGGAGCGAGCCCCATGTGCGTGAGCACGTGCTTACCGGGGGGGGCAAGCGAGGGGTCGATCTTGGAGGCCCAGGAGATAAGGCCCATGACCTCCACGCGCCCGTCCTTCACGTACAGCTTCCCCTTGAGATAATAGTCGCTCCAGTAGTCGTTCATGACCTTGGGGTCGGTGAGGGTGAGGGTGTGGTGGGCGTTCAGGGGCGGCTCGTAATCTATGCCCAGGTAGATCATGGGGCAGGGCATGGAGAGCACCAGGGACCGCACCCCCCTCCAGACATGCCAGGGGATGTGCTCACGGCCGATCATGTCCTCGTAGAGCTTCTTGGCGTTGATCGCCCCCACCACGTTGCGGGCGGTGATCTCCGTGCCGTCCCAGAGCTCCACGCCCACCGCCCTGCGGTCCTCCACCATCACCCGCACCACGCGGGCGTTGAAACGCGTCTCCCCGCCCAGGTCCTCGAAGGCTTGCTGGATGCCGGCGGGGATGCGTATCATGCCCCCCTCGGGATAATAGATGCCCTCGTGCTCCAGAAGCCCCACGATGGCGTAGAGGCCGGCGCACATGTCCGGGGGCAGGCCGGCATAAAAGGACTGGAAAGCCATGGAAGCAAGCACGTCGGCATTTTTGAAATATCTGGCAACTATCTTCTGATGGGTGGTGACGAACATGGGCAGCACCGAGACCATCTGGGGGTACTTCACGATCAACCTGATGGTGTCCATGAAACCCAGGGACGGCGCGTAGAAGAAGTTGTCCACCAGGCCCTTTATCTTCGGCGTGTAGTCCTCGGCGAACTTCAGGAAGGCCCTGGCATCCTCGGGCGAGAACTCCGCGATCACCCGCGCCGTGTCCTCCACCGAGGTTGGGTAGGCGAAACGCACGCCCCTGGTGTTGTCGCAGTAGTCGTAGATGGGATCGACGGGGATGAGCGGGATGTATTTTTCCCTCGGCATCCCCAGGCGCTTGAAGAGCTCGTCAAAGGCACGCGTAACCTCTACCACGCTCGCCCCCACGTCGAAGTGGAATCCCTCCGCCTCGTAAGTGGAACAGCAGCCACCGATACGCCCCGATTGCTCCAGCACCAGTGTCTTCATCCCCGCCTTCTGGCAGAGCGCCGCCGTAGAGAGTCCGCCGATACCTCCACCTATCACCACCACGTCGTAATCGGGCATGGATCATTCCCCCTATGTAGCTAGTAAATCTGACTTATGGATATTATATTACTATCTATTTTTACGGTTATCAACCTTCCAGAGACGACGGGGCAATGCGCAACGCCTCCACCCTCGCAAGGCGCAAAGCGAGGCCCGGCTTTCACGCCGCGGCCACGGCGCCTAGATCAGGAGGAGCAAGGTGGCCAGAGCTTGAGGTCTAGCAGAGACAGTGAACGTGCAAATCCAGCGCGATGTCGGTATT
>JACVJG010000014.1 GCA_015711875.1 Candidatus Solincola jinzensis
AATCCATCCTTGTCCCCGTGTTGCGTAGAAGGCCGTTACATCAGGGAGCGTACGCTTCCCGCCATTCCGAAATCTGTCACCGATGCTCGTGCGTAGAGATGCCGCACGCTTGGAAGCGGTTTAGGACCCAAAACACGCGGCCGAGAGCGTCGTCCTCCCACAATCACCGGTCGCAAGCATCCCCCGTTCGTTAACCGCATGGTAGCAAATCGGTAAGCGCGGTTCAACCTGGAAGTCCTTTCCGCTACTTGAAAAGACCAGGCCGCATACCCATGGGAGCCGTTTCCTCCAGAAGGCGGCGCATTCGGCTGCCTATCGACGTGTCACGGATAGTGCTGCCCTGCGATAAGGCGATGACGCGGAAAGAAGGCGTCATGGGGATTGCCGGGCGGGCTGCAGATCCGCTTATGAGGTCAGGATGCCTCGTGGGATGTTTTTACAGTTCATCGTCGGCCTCTCCCGCTTGAAGCGAGGATATGCCCCAGAGCCCTTATATCCTGAGCTGCGAACGGCACGTAACGAGCAAGGCTCGATATCAGGAATCCTGGCGTTTTTTGGGAGCGGAAACCGCATGGCCGTTCATGGCGCCCCCTAAAGACTTGAGCGGGCTTTCCGCCCGTGGCTTAAGGTCGGGGCGGATATGAAGGACAAGGTTGCGGAATTAACGGTCAGTAAAGTCAACCAATCGGTAATATTAGCTTTCCGCTATGCAAGGTTTATTGTATATTGAAAAGCGGATGGTCGGTTTCGAAAGGCGACAAGGGCCGTTGTGCATGGCACGATGGTCGTGGCTGCGCGAAATGTAATATATTGACAATGGATCCGATATCCAGGACCTGTTTCCGCACAGGGGAGAAGGAAAGGCAAGAAGGGGGTTCGCCATGAACGTCGCCATGCTGGGGGAGCATTATTATCAGAGGGTCGGGGAGGTCGTTTCCATCGTCTTCGAGGACCGTGAGTATTACAACACCGAGATGCGGGACAGCTCGGGTCGCCTGGAGAAGGCTTTGAGGGGCCTGAAGATCGGCGAGGGAGACGTGGTGGCGGTGACCATGTCCAACTGTCCCCAGGTTTTCGAGTCCTTTAACGCCATCTTCGCCATGGGCGGGGTGGCTTTGCCCATACTCTTCGTGCTCACCGCCCCGGAGATGCGCTTCATCCTCGAGGACTCCGAAGCGGTGGCGGTGATCACCGACGCCATCATCGCCCCCAAGGTCCTGGAGGCGACGGAGGAGTTGGAGAAAGTGCGCCACGTCATCGTGGTGGGGGGCGAGGACGGGGAGCGCACTCTCTGCTACGAGAGGCTCCTATCCGAGAACCCCTCCGCGCTGGACGTGGTGGACCGCGATGCCGATGAGGTGGCCATGCTCATGTACACCTCCGGGACCACCGGCAAGCCCAAGGGAGTGATGCTCACCCACGAGAACCTCATCACCTCCGCCGAGAGCGCCTACCGCGCCAACGAGGTCAAGGAGCCCCAGATAGGCCTGATGTGCCTGCCGCTGGCCCATATCTACGGCGTGGGGGCCATGAACGCCGCCAACTTCAACGAGTTCCCGGAAGGAAGGGCGATCATGATGCGCTGGTACGACCCCGAGGAATGCCTTCGCCTCATCGAACGTCACCGCGTCAATTTCTTCCCCGCCGTGCCCACCATGTATTCCCTCATCCTCAACCATCCCAACGTGGATAAGTACGACACCAGCTCCCTCAAGGACTGCATCGCCGGCGCCGCGCCTCTTCCCCTGGAGCTCCGGCGCGCCTTCATGGAGAAGTTCGGTTGCACCATGCGCCAGCTGTACGGGCTCACGGAATCCACGGGCATGGGGGCCTGCCTGCGCCCCAGCATGGAGTGGAGAGACGGCTCCACCGGCAAGGCTTACGACAACATGGAGCTGGCCATCTTCGACGAAGACGGCAACAGGCTGGGGCCGGGGCAGATAGGGGAGGTGGTCATCCGCGGGCCCCAGGTGATGAAGGGCTACCTGAAACGCCCCGAGGAAACCGCCGAGGCCCTGCGTGACGGCTGGCTGCATACCGGCGATATCGGGTATCTGGACCGGGACGGCTACCTCTACATCACCGACCGCAAGAAGGACATCATCATCAAGGGGGGAGAGAACATCATGCCCACCCAGATCGAGGAGGTGATCTACCAGCATCCCGCGGTGGCGGAGGCGGCGGTGATCGGGGTGCCCGACCCGGACTACGGGGAGGACATCGTGGCCTGCGTGGCCTTGAAACCGGGGGCCGATGCCACCCCGGAGGAGATCCTGGCCTTCAGCGCCGAACGCCTGCCCTCCTTCAAGCGGCCTCGCGAGGTACGCATCATGCAGGCCCTTCCCAAAAGCTCCATCGGGAAGATCCTCAAGCGCGAGCTGCGCTCTCAATTGTAGGGAGGGGAAGCTTGCAAGAGAGGCCTTAGGGCCTGCGCGGCTCCATCCGGCACGAGTAGTTCAAAGGGTTGCGAGAAAGATTCTGAGGGCTTGGCCTTCATGTCTTTCCTTATGGGGAAGTGAGGCCTCTAAAAAAGCGTGTGAGCTTCGCGTCGTCTCCGCGTGACCGGCGATGCATGGCGGGAAAACGGATGCACAGGGTGGTTCATCGATGGGTCATGTCTCGCCCGTGGGTTGCATGCCATTTTTATCCATATCCGCGAAAAACCATAGCGTCTCCTCGCCGCGCTCAGTACGCACATCCCGGCAGCGGGCGGCGTGAGGTCAGTCTTTCTTATTCCATTATCGGCGTGTACGGTAAGACCGCCGCTATATCCCCGCCATGCCGTGAGCGCGAATCCCATCTTCTTGCGCTCGATCAATGGTGCGGGACCTAGGTGGTATAGTATTGAAGTCTTGAAAGGCTTCCTGGTGGAAGGCGCGCATGGCGGGATGGCGACATCCCTGGTGGCTCATTCTTTAAAAGGAGGTTACCCATGTCCGAGAAGGTGTGGACGAAGGCGGCGGCGGCCATGATCGCGGCGGGGCCGGTGCCCATGCCCGTGAACGACACCCTCCTCGAGCTGCTGCGCACTATCCTGACCGAGGAGGAGGCGGGGTTCATCCACATATTCACCAAGCCCTCCCTGAGCATGGCGGAGATCAGGGAGCGTTGCGACATGGGCGAGGAGGAACTGGCGTCCATGCTGGACGGGCTGCTGCACAAAGGCGCTTTGATGGTCACCACCAGCAGGAGCACGGGGGTGGAGGTCTATACCCTCATGCCCCCCTTCCCGGGGCTTTTCGAGTTGACCATGGTGCGCGGGGAAAAGGGGGAGAAGGAGAAGAGGCTCGCGGTGCTCTTCGAGAGGCTTTTCGAGGAGCTCTCGCAGATGGTGCAGGCGAACTATGACAGCGTGGTCGAGGCCATGAAGGTCATCCCGCCCATCACCCGCGTGGTGCCGGTGGAGTGCGAGGTGGACATCAAGGGGGAGGGCGTCATGCCCCTGGAGGACGCCATGGAGATCGTGGACAAGTTCGACACCTTCGCCGTCAGCCACTGCTACTGCCGGCATCACAAGGACCTTTTAGGCAAGCCATGCGAGGTGACGGACGAGAAGGTCAACTGCCTCACCTTCGGGCGCTCGGCCAGGTTCATGATCGACTACGGGTTCGGCAGGGAGATCTCCCGCGAGGAGACCAAGAGGATCCTCAGGGAGTGCGAGGAGGCGGGGCTGGTGCACAAGTTCTTCCACGAGAAGAACGACCTGGAGAGGGACGAGTTCGCCATCTGCAACTGCTGCAAGTGCTGCTGCGGGACCTTCGAGCTCTACTATCGAGGTGCCGCCCCCATGCAGACATATACGTCATATATGGCGGTGGCGGACGAAGAGCTGTGCAACGCCTGCGGGGTTTGCGTGGGAATGTGCCCCATGGAGGCCCTGTCCCTCGAGGGCGACGCGGTGGTGGTGGACGATTCCAGGTGCATCGGCTGCGGGGTATGCTCCTACCACTGCGCCGGTGGCGCGCTTTCCCTGCGCAGGACGGGGATACGCCAGGTGTTCGCTCCACCCCGCCGTCTTGGGTGAGCGGGGCCGCGCGCCGCTGCGGCGTAAAGGCATGGAGCAGAGGTCTGGCGCTTGCCCGCGGGCACGCTGACGCATAAGCAATCAGCAGGCGTCTCCTCAGCCCGGACCCGCCCGCGCCTCGCCTGCGTGAAAAAGCGGCTTTGCAACATCAGGCTTCTGTAAGAAGAGTCTTCAGCCCGGACCCGCCCGCGCCTTGACTGCCCGTGATGAAAACGGCTTTCCAGCATCATGCTTCAATGTAAAAGATGATTGAACGGGAGTAATCCGCGGCTTCCCTCTTATTGCCCGCGCGAAAAACCGGCTTTGCCACGATACGCACCATGCCGGATGTCCTCCAGGGGGGTTGGTCTGTGCGCTGCCGCGCCGGGCTCAGAAAAGCAATGCCTTCGCGAACCCCTCGTACATGCCCTCGGCGACCAGCTTCCCCGAGAGTGCGCTGAATACGATGCCCCCCGGCCATACCGAATAGTGGCCGGCCATATAAAGGTTTTTCACCGGCGTGGTGAACTTCCCGAAACGCCCGAAGAGGGGGGTGTTGTACATGTCGTACGACCATCCCATGATAGAGCCCTGGGGGTTCAGGGTGTACCTCGCCAGGGTGCGGGGCGTGGCCAGCTCGCGGTAGACCACCTTGTCGCGCAATCCGGGCAGCACGTACTCGCTGTCCGCGATGACGTCCTCCAGCACCCGCTCCTTCAGGGCGCGGTAGGCTTCGTTGCGCGCCGTGGGGTCGGAGGAGCCTGTGCCCCACCCGTTCAACCAGTCGTAAGGCACCGGTATCTGCACGATGATGGAGTTCTTGCCCTCCGGGGCCAGGCTCTTGTCGTGCATGGAGCACCAGCTCATCAGCGCCCATCCCTTGCGGTGCTGTTCAGGGTCGTAGATGTCCTGGCGGTTTGAGTAGGTCCTCCAGTGCACAACGTGGTGCGTCTTCATGTGCCGTGCCAGCTCGCCGTCGGGCATGTCCAGGCCGAGGAAGGCGGTGATCACCGAGATGCTCACAGGGGCGTTTTTTATCCTCTCCCTATAACGCGCCGGGAACAGGTTGGGGTCGCACATCTCCGTGACCAGCCGCTTGGGGTTGCCGGTGTTCACCACCTTGTCCGCGAGGAAGCGCTCGCCGTCCGCGGTCTCCACCCCCACCGCGGCGTTGCCGGAGGTGAGAACGCGGTCCACGGTGCGGGAGAGCAGAAGCTCGCCGCCCAGCTCCTGGAACCTCGCCGCAAGCATCTCCGCCAGGGCGGCTAGCCCTCCCCATGGGTACACGTAGTCATAGAGGAAGCTGTACCAGAAGGAGTAATGCATGAAGAGGAGCATGTTGGTGTCGCCGAACTCCCCGAAGAGGAAGGCGAGGCGCGGGTCGCGGAAAACCTCCCGGCCCTTCTCGCTCCCAGACCTGCGCAGAGCCTCGGACATCATGCCCAGCATGGGCATCCCCACCCGGGCCATCCTCGCGAGGACGCGCCACTTCTCACGGCCCCTCAGCACCAGGGGGAAAGGCTCGGACATGAGTTCGCGCATCATCTCGCAGCCGGGCTCGATGAAGTCGAACCATGCATCTATGTCCCTGGCGGAATGGGGGAAGAAGCCTTTGAAGTCCTGGCGCACCTGCTTGAAGTCGTGCAGGGCGACGTCGCAGTCAGGGGTCACCCAGCGCCACTCGGAACGCTCCCACTGCGCGGGTTCGTAGACGCCAAGTTCCTCCAGGATGGGGAAGAGTATCCCCACGTTCTCCGTGGATTGCGAGCCGGCGTCGAAGTAGAACCCCTTGCGACGTATGCCCTGGATATTGCCTCCCACCGCGCTGCCGTGCTCCAGGAGCAATACTTTGCGGCCGGCGCGCGCGAGGTAGCATCCGCATACCAAGCCCGCCATCCCGGCACCGATGACCACGGCATCGTAGCGCTGCGCGTTCACGCTCATCTCCGTACCTCCTTTGTCCTGCCTGCCGCCTGCAGGACCAGCTCGAAAAGCTCCCGCGAGGTGTACTTAGGCCGCCACCCCAGCTCTCTTTTTATCTTCTCGCTGCTGCCCACCATGGAATGCCGGAACATGTTTATCCAGTGCGAGGACATGGGAGAAAGCCGCAGAAAGAATGCCAGATCCGCCAGTCTGCACATAACATCCGCGCTGGCCCGCGGCGCGTACATGCCGGCTCTTCTGATCATCTCCGAGAGGGCGATGGTATCGTCGCTGGTGATGTGGTATATGCCCTTGGCCCCGGAGAGCAGTACCAGTCGGATCGCCTCGGCGAGGTCGTCCTCGTGGATGAACTGGGTGTGAGGGTCCGAATCCCTGGGGCGCATGGCCAGCTTGCGGCTGAAGACCCAGGAGACGGTATTGTCCATGCCCTCGCCCACGATCACGCAAGGCCTCAGGATGGTGATGGCCAGCTCCGGTCGCAGTTGGGAAAGGCGGCAAAGGTAGTGCTCGATCTCCGCCTTGCAGTAGGAGTAATAGCAGCGGGGGTCGCCCCGGGGGTATTCATCCTCGTCTATGGGGAAGGGATTGTCGGGATAGGCGCCGAAGGCGGCCATGCTGGAGAGCTGGATAAGCCAGGGGACGCCCGCGTCCAGGCTTGCATGGAAGACGTTTTTTGAGCCGTTGACGTTTATATCGTAGGTCGCTTTCTTGTCCCGTATCTCATCCAGGATAAAGGCCAAGTGCAGGGCGGCGTCGCACCCCCGCATGGCCTCTTTCACCCCGGCGGGATCGCGCACGTCCACGGCGCGGAAATCGAGCTTGCCCGACGTGGTGGCCGGCGGCCGCACGTCGACGCCCACGATCTCCTCTACGCATGGTTCTCCCTCCAGGGTGCGCAACACCACCCCGCCCAGATATCCCGATATGCCGCTGACGAAGAGCCTCAAGACCGCCACCTCCCGTTCTGTGCGTCCGCAAGGATTGTAGCAAAAAGAAAAGCCCCATGGTTATCTTTTTTGACTAATAATTCATAAATGCTGCTTATTAATGCCCTGGCGTTGACATGAAAATCGAGGGCACCGTTTATCCGCCACATTTCCCTCTTTCAGCGGTTTTCTCCTCCACGAGGAAGGGCTATAAGGGGGGCGGAAAACAGCGGGCTCCGGGCCTTCTTCCGCGCCGGACGAGCCTGGGTTAGAATCTGTGCAAGCGCGGTGGATTATGAGGTTTCCCGCTTCGCGTGGATTACGAAGGGAGGAACATGGACATCCTTTTCATCTGCAAGACCCTTCCCCACGAGAAGGTGATCGGTGGCCCCATCATCATCTATAACCGCGTGCGCATACTCTCTCAGCGACACAACGTCTCCCTGCTCTCCTTCGTCTCCCCGGGTGAATGGGACTACGTGGAGACGGTGGCGCGGTTCTGCCGCGACTTCCGCGGGGTGCCCATGCCGGTCTACGACAATCCCTTCCGCAAGGCCTGGGACTTTTTCTTTTCCCCTGTCCCCATATATTTCCTCAACAACTATTCCCCCGCGATGTATGAGGCGCTACGGGACATGGTGAAAAGCGCTCATTACGACGTGGTGGTGTCGGAATACTCCATGGTGGCCCAGTACCTTTTCCGCAATCCCGACCTCGAGGGCATCAAACGCGTGATGTCCGTGCATGAATGCTACTACCTTGCCCGCCGCAAGGCGTGGCGGGTGCAGCGCTTCTCGCGCGAAGGGCTTTCCGCCTTGATAAACATGAAAGGGCTGAAGAAGTTCGAGTTCGATATGTATGCAGACGCCGACCGCGTGCTGGTGCTCACCCCGGAGGGAAAACAGGAGCTCCTGGACATCCGCCCCGACCTCGATATATCCGTGGTGCCCCACGGCGTGGACGTGGAGCATTTCTGCGTCACGGGGGAATGCGCGAAGGAACAGGCGGTGATGTTCCTCGGCAATTACCCGCACGACCCCAACCGTGACGCGGTGGTCTGGTTCCACGCCAATGTATGGCCGCGCGTGAAAGAAAAGGTACCGGAGGCGCGGTTCTACGTGGTGGGAAAGGACCCCACCCCGGACCTTCTCGCCATCGCGCGCCGCGACCCGTCGATGACGGTGACGGGGACGGTGGACGACGTGCGCCCCTATTTCGAGCGCAGTAAGGTGTTCGTGAACCCCGTGCGCATCGGGGGAGGCTTCCGGGGAAAGCTGCTGGAGGCCATGTCCATGAGCCTGCCCATCGTGACCACCTCCCTGGGGGCGGAGGGGGTGGAGGCGGAGAGCGGCAGGGAGATGATAATCGCCGACGACCCTGCCGATTTCGCGGAGGCGGTGGCCCGCCTGCTGCAGGACGACGAGATGTGCGGGCTGCTAGGGGAGCGGGCGCGGGAGATGGCGGTGGAGTGCTTTTCCTGGGAAAAGGGGGTGGAGGAGCTGGAGAAGGTCCTCCTGGAAGTGGTTGAAGGCGTTTAGGGACGAGCGCGGCTCTCCCCCTCGGTGGTGCACGACGAGACGGATCGCGAACACGACCTCGTTCTCTCCGTCACCCGGAGGTGATCGCGGCCGTAAAACCGGGGGAAGCGTCAGCAGGCGTTTGCCGGATAAGGATCGCGCGAGAAATACCGAGTGCCTGAACAGACACGTAAGGCTGAGGGCGAGCTCCCCGTCGTATTGCTGGTGCCGGCAGGGACGTTGCGCTCTCCCTCGGGCGAAAGCCACCTTTTCTTCATGCCCGCTCCTGGTCTTGATTTGGCCTGCCGGGGATCGCCGGGGAGGTGTCTTTGCCCGCGCGCCTTTGGTGGAAGCGCGGGAATGATAAAAGCTTCTCTTCGGCAGGTACGGGAGGGGAAGCGGCGGCGGTGAAACAGCACTCAGGAAAAAGGAAGATATTGACATTTAGGATCACAAAGGGTTCCGTAAGCATCCAGCATCTTAGGAACAGGCCGTATCATCGCGGCGAAAGCCCCACGTAAACGGCATGGATGGCCTGTTCGTCCGGCAAACCCGTCCCGCATGCGCCTGCGGACCAGGAGTTTCCGAAAGCCCGCCTCATCTTTCAGGCCAGATCCTCGCCGAGGACCTCCAGCAGGTACTCGACCAGGCGGGGGCCGTATCCCTGCTCGGCGTGCCCGAAGGCGGGGAAGGTCTTGAGGCGGCAGCCGTCCCCGGCGCGGCGCGCCAGCTCCCGCGCCTGTTCCACCTCGAATATGAAGTCGTCCTCGCCCTGGATGATGGTCAGGGGCTGCGGGGAGATAAGGCGCACCAGGTCGGCGGGGGATGCCTGTTTTTTCCATTCTCCGCTTACCTTCACACCGTAGCGCCGGGCCGCCAGCGTCCTTCCCAGGGGATTGCCCATGAGGGCGCGGATGAGCCGGGCTCCAGGGGCGCGTGCGGAGGAGACGTCCGCTGGCACGCTCACGGCCACCACCGCGTCCAGCCCGCCGAGTAGAGCCGCGTAGCGTATGGCCACCACGCCTCCCATGGAAAATCCCACCACCCCCAGGCGCCGGTTCCCCTCCCCGCGGGCCAAGCGCACCACCGCATCCAGATCCCGCCATTCCCGGTAACCGAAGGTGGAGAGGCCCGGGGAGAGGCCGTGGCCGCGGAAGTCGAAGGTGTACACGCAGTAATGGAGCGAGAGGTCCTGGGCCAGGGCCACGAAGTCGCGGATGTTCTTGTTGCCCCCGAAGCCGTGGCATAGGATGACCGACCTCCCGGGCTCCCGCCCCAGGCGCAGGGCATGGATGGGGTTGCCTTCCTCGCCGGCGAGGGCGTATTCACTCACCGGCGCGGTGTACGCCGCGAACATCACCCCTCGCGGGAGCGACGCGTTGACGTCGGAGACGCTGCCCGATGTCATCTTCCCCGTTTCCATCCCTGGCGAGGCGGGGGAAAGCCCTCGCCTCCGCTCCCATTCACGGCCTTTGCGCGTTCACGCGTTACGATCCCGCTTGCGTTAGCAGGTTTTCCACCTGCCTGTCCCGGGGCTGTCGAGGCGCTCGAGCTCAGGCTCGGCACGTGCCCTTAAGGGACAGGCACGCGCGACAAAGCGGATGCTCAACACAACGTCGCCTGTTCCGCCAGGCAGGCATGCGCCCGTCTTCCCATGCCGGATATGTTATCCGTCGTCTCTGCGTTCCGGCGAGAAACTTGTTGCCATCTTCCGCTTCGGTCTTGATCCCGCTTCAGGGCGTACGTCTTCATACACAGGCAAGCATTACCATTATAATAGGCGCTATAGGGGGCAGTCAGGGTGGTCCGGCGATCGTCGCATCGGCGGTGGCGCCGGCAGGGCCGGGCCTGGCTCGCCTGCGAAGCGGGAAGGTGGTGGGAACATGGGCGCTTTGCGCGAGGCCATAAAGCCGGTGGCGGCGTTGCTGGCCGCTTTCCTTCTGGCGCTCTGCCTGGGCTGCGGGGGATCGTCGCAGGGAGAGGGGCTTTCGGGTGGCGAAGGCGGGCTTGACGGGGGTGCGGCCGAGGAGCAAGCACAGGTCGCGCCGCGGGGCGACGTAGTGGGAGGACGCACGGTGCACATGTGCGGCCGCTCGGTCCTGGCGGGATGGTTCGAGCACTGGGGATGGGGATATGGACCCGGGGAGGCGGTGGATTTCCGCGGCTACTCCATGCTCTACCATGAGATGGAATCACCACCGGGCATCTCGGAGACCGCGCGGGCGGTTATCGATGAGGTGGCCGCCTCAGGCGGTGGAACCGTGTTCTTCAAGCTCTGCTTCGCCGATTTCGAGGGCGGAGACCGGGAAAACGCGGCGGTGAACCTGGAGAGGAACGAGGGCATCGTCCGGGAGGTGGTTGACTACGCCATGGGGAAGGGGAATATCGCCTTGATGGTGGGAAACGCACTCCCCCTGGTGCGGGAATACTGCGACCGGTGGCTGGTGGGGAACCAGCGGGAATACAACGCCTTCCTGCGGGGTCTGGAGGAAAAATACCGGGGGCGGGTCCATGTGCTGGACTTTTACGGAACCCTGTCCGCCGCCGAAGGTTGGCTGCGTCCCGAATACGCCATCAACCCCTACGACTCTCACCTCAACAACGCCGCCTACCAGGCCCTTGACCCGGTGCTGGAAAGGGCTCTCGCCTCAATGGGCGGCACCTGAAACGGCGCCGTGTCCGCGTCTCACCTGAACCACTCCGGGAAGCGGTTAGCCGGGGTCGCCGCTTACCCTCCTTTGTAGATGACCTCCTCGTTCCGCTCCAGGTATTCGGGGAGGCCGACGTGCCCCCAGAAGTCCTCCACGAAGCGGCCCTCGACCATGCCGCTCTGCGCCCCCTCCACCAGCAGCTTCACCTTCTCCACGCCCTCCAGCTCGGTGAGGGTGTCGGCGATGGCCGCGAGGGCCAGCATCTCGCTTGAGGCGCCGGCGCCCACCTCCGAGGAGTCGGTAAGTATCTCCTTGCTGAGGTTCACCGTGCATACCCCGCCCGAAAGGGAGGCGTCGAGAACCTTGACCGTGCCCGGCAGCACGGGCTTCAAAGAGGAACCCGGCCCGGGGCCCGCGATGAGGGCCTCCATGGCCGCCCGGCAGGGCTCGACGCCATCCACCGCCCTCTTCTCCGGTGCCAGCCATGATCCGTCGGGGGTGTCGAGACGGAAATAAAGGGTCATCTCCACGGTGCCGCCCCCGCCGTCCCCGACGTCACCGCCCCCGGTCGGCTCCCCGCCATCATCTTTGGCGGTTTCTTCCCCGTTGACCGCGGCGCGTTCGCATCCGCAGGAGAATCCCGCCAGGAGCAGGCATGACAGGAATGCCGACACCAGGGCGAGGAAAGGCCTGGTGCGCTTGGTATCGTGCTTGTACAAAGCCATCGACCCCCTTCCTGAGTCCCGGGATACGCTTTCGTCCTCCCCCACGATGATACAGCACGGGGGAGTGCCGTGCCCCGCCGCTTTCCGGGCGGTATTCGCGCCGGTAATGGGAGCGCGGAGCGTTAAAGGGCTGCCCACACCCGCCGAAGAAATGAACAGGCATCATCACTGCTCGCGAACGAAGGCCGGAAAAAATGCCGGATCTCTCCGGAGACCTTTGCCTCCGTCGTCGCCCCGCCTGCGTTATGGCAAACCGTGACATATCAACTTGAAGGTCCGGGTCATGATATGAAAGAATATGCGGGGCCGCCCGTGGCGGCGCGAGGAGGCAAAAGCGATGTTGGTGGATCTGCACGTGCACACCTCCGTATCATCGCCCTGTTCCCAGATAGATCCCCGCCTTCTCATTAAGGCGGCGGCGGAGATGGGCCTTGACGCCATATGCGTCACCGAGCACGAGGAGCTGGAGGGCGCCGAGGTGGCGAGGCGCTTGGGCGAGGAGTCGGGATACCCCGTGTTCCGGGGGGTCGAGGTGTACACCGACCTCGGGGACATGCTGGTCTTCGGCGCATGCCGCGAGCGCTACCCGGTGACCACGCCCTTCGCGGAGCTGCTGGAGGAGGTGCGAGACCTGGGTGGGGTGATCATACCCTGCCATCCCTGCCGCGGTTCCCTGGGCTTCCATCACTCCCTGGGCGAGGACAGGGCGGAGTTCCTGCTCTCCAGCGTGGACGCCATTGAGGTACGCAACGGCGGCTCCAGCCCCGAATCCAACCAGGCGGCCGAGGCATATGCGCGCCGTTACGGCCTGCCCGGGGTGGGGGGGAGCGACGCTCACTTCCTCATGCAGCTAGGTCGCTGCCTCACCGTCTTCGAGCGCGACATCGCGAGCGAGGAGGAGCTGGTGGCGGAGATAAAGGCCGGGAGGTGCCGAGCCGCCTATGCGGCCGAGATAGAGAACCTTAGAACGACGGCGCTCTGGAGGTAATAATTGATCGTCGACCTGCACATCCACACCAACCTGGGATCCATCTGCTCCCAGCTGGGACCGGCCGAGCTTCTGGACAGGGTGCGGGAGCTGGGCATCGATGCCATCTGCGTGACCGAACACCATTCCCACAGAGGGGCTCACAAGATGGTGGAGTTCGCGCGCGGGAGCGGCTACCCCGTCTTCAGGGGGGTGGAGATATACACCGAGCTGGGCGACATGCTGGTCTATGGCATGAAGCGCGACACCAGGTATCACCTCACCACCTTCGAGGAATTGCTGGAGATGGCGGAGGAGGACGGGGCGGTGATCATCCCCGCCCATCCCTGCCGGGGATGGGGGCGCCAGCATAAGCACGCCCACAATTTCCCGCGAGAGCTCCTGGGACATATCGTGGCCATCGAGACCTTGAACGGGGCGAACACCGCGCGCAGCAACGAGAAAGCCCTGGCGCTGGCCGAGGAGTTCGGGCTGCCGGGGACCGGAGGCAGCGACGCCCACGCTATCTGGCAGGTGGGGAAGTGCGTTACCGTCTTCGAGCGCGACATCGCGAGCGAGGAGGAGCTGGTGGAGGAATTGCGCGCGGGCAGGTTCTATGCCGCTTACCTCGATGACCTGCGCCACCAGGAGAGTTAAGGCCGTCCAGCCCACCGAGAGCAGGGCAATTGCCGGCGGAGTGGTGGCGCAGACCCGGCACCTTGTCGGCGCAGTATTCCGGCGCGGGCACGAGGTCGAGGGAAGGAGAAGCTGCGCCAGGCCCATTCAAGGCCGGGGCATGCGGGTCCATGCGTGAACACACACCGTTCCCACCGGCATTCGTGGCCATCCTGGATTCACATGGCCTGAGGCGTGCGGGTCTGTGCGGTTTCCCCCATCCCTATTCTCCTGCCCCTGACGGCCGGGGATCCAAGATGCGGACAGGCCGCATGCGCGCCGCCGCCATGTCTGCCCACGGTTTTCCCCCTTCACAAGCCGGGAATCAGGGGGCCGCGCAATCGGAACAGGTCTACTTTGACTTGGTGATGCGGAAGCGGCAGCGCTCGTCGCCGCGAGGCAGGGATTCCAGCACCTCGATCCTGAAATCGCCTCCGAGGTGGGAGATCAGTCCGGCGAACTCGTGCTTTGAGCAGCTTTCCTCGCAGTCGATGCCGATGTGCTTGAAATACCAGTCGTACCAAGGGTCCCTGCGTATGGTCAGATAGCCCACGTCGCCGTCTATCTCGGCGTAGATCTGCTTCAGCTTCGGCAGGTAGGCCAGGGACTCGTTGTTCAAGAGCAGCAGCAGACGCATGGCGTCCTCAACCGTGGGCTTGAGGCGGTAGACCTTGACCAGCCTCTTGCCCGCACTCCAGCCCACGCCGTGCATGGCCGCATTGACCAGCGCCTGTTTCTGCTCCCGGGTGAGGCTCGACGAGGCGTATTGCGCGATATCGTTGAACACCCCCATGAGAGCGGCGTAGAGGGTGCGGTACTTGTCGTCAACGGACATGGCGGGACAGACCAGCATCTCCATCCAAGATCACCTCCCGGTGCAATTCTAGCATCACGGAGGCTCTCCGATAAGACATGCCATGTCGCCAGACCGCACCCGCAGGACCACGGCCGAGCGCTTGTGCCCCGCGGGCCTATTCGAAGCTTATGTTCTGCCGCAGGAACTCCACCACCTCGCTTCCATCGGGGTCCAGGCCCTCGATCACGATGGCGAAGGCGGAGCTCTCCTTGATGATCCACATGGTCTCCACCAGGAAGCTGTACTGCTGGATGTCCAGCGAGGTGGTCATGTGCAGGGCAGCGTCCCCACTGGCCAGCCTTATCACCTCATATTTTTCCAGCTGCGGGTTGAGGTCCGATCCCGCCTCCAATATGCCGCTGGCGAAGGCCTCGGTCCACTCATCCTTATGCTCGTAAAAATACCTCTCCATCTCCTCGGGGTCCTTCCCCGAGGGCGCGTCGGAGAAGGGAACGTCCTGGTGTAGCACGAAGACGAAGTTAGTGTTGGCCTCGTCTACGAACAACGCGTCGATGGTTATGCTTTTCGCATCGCCCTTGAAGGATTTTTTAGCCTCCTCGATCATCTCATCGTCGGCCTTCGAATACCCGGGGGGCGTGGGGACCTTGATGGTGTAGGTCCTTCCGCGCGTGAGGAAGAAGGCCACGAGCCCCGCCGCTATCACCACCAGCACCGCCACCGTGGCCATGGCTATGGTCTTGTAGGCGAGGCCCTTCTTGGCGGGGGCGGTGCCGAAAGCCGGTGGCGTGGCACCAGGAGAAAGGAGTTGCTTGCCTTGGTAAGGGGGCGGGGGAGCGGCGTGCTGGGGGGCAGCGGGAGGAGGAGGCGGGGCGCTGGAACCCGGGGCGCCGGCCTGCGACGGCGGGATGCCGTGGGACGCGCCTTGCGTAACGTCGGCGCCGGCCTCACTCCCTTCAGCGAAAGGATGCTCGCATAGATAGCAAAATTCGGCTTGCTCTGCGTTCTCGGCTCCACAGCGCGGACACTTCATCAAGCTCACCCCCGTTATAGCTTTCGGGTTTTATCGTGCTCCTTATATCACAAGTGATTTGTCGTAATAACACCGGCCATACTTTATCTCCTGCAACCGAGAAGGCGCCGTTATGCCGCCATCTTCCTCGTGGTCGGGCATGTCGAGTGGATGGGATCACTACTCGAGAGGGGAATGGCCGAAGCGCTCTCGACGTTTTCCCATGATCAAGGCTTTCTGGCCCCTAAAGTCGCGGAAGTGGGAAGCACGCGAACAAGGCACCCTGACGTCAAGTGGCCTCATGCGGCAGGGTATCGTGGTTGCGGATGCTCTGCCGGACTTGTGCCGGGTTGCTCTGAGATCATGAGGAGCCTTCATGCTGATAATGC
>JACVJG010000015.1 GCA_015711875.1 Candidatus Solincola jinzensis
CCGCAGCCATAGACCAGCTCCGCCACGCTGATGAGCTCAGCCAACGCGTGGCGCACGTGCTGCTCCCTCTCGATGCCGTTGTACTCCGCCGCCAGGGCGGTTGAGCCCATGATCACATCGGACATGGCCGGCTTGCATCCGGTGTAGGAGTGACGGTGGTAGAGGGAGAAGAGCAGGGCGAGCTGCCCCCCGAACTCCGTCTCGCCGTTGAGGAAGACACGCTCCCAGGGGACGAAGACATCATCGAAGATGGTCAGGGACTCGATCTCGCCCTTGCCCGAGAGGGCCGTGGCCACCTCGGGTACGCGGTCACGGTACCTGGCGCCGCGGCAGACCAGCTTAACCCCCGGCCAGTCGCCAGGGATACCGAAGGCCACCGCCCAGTCGCCCTCCTCGGGGGTGAGAAAACGCGTGGGGATAGCGATGATCTCGTCGGCCAGGGGCGCGAAGGAGTTGTGGGCCTTGGCGCCGCGCACCACGATGCCGTCTTTGCGCCTTTCCACCACACGCAGGTAAAGATCCGGGTCGGCCTGCTCGTGGGGCCTCCTCTTGCGGTGCCCCTTGACATCGGACTGGGCACAGCATCCCACGATGTCGTTGGCCTGCCAGAACTTGAGGTATTCCAGGAAGCGCTGGTGGTACTCGGTGCCGTGGGCCTGGTCACACTGGTAGGTTATTACCGATAGAGCGTTCATGGCATCGATGCCCATGCAGCGCGCTATGCACCCTCCCACCAGGCGGCAGGACATGCGCGTCATCTCCTGTTTGGCCAGTAGGTCCTCCGGGCTCTGGTGGATGTGGCAGAAGCGGCTTATGGTCTCGCCGCTGAGATGAGACTTGGCGGTGGTGAGGTGCTGCACCTCCTTGGCGTGGGCCAGCTCGATGGTGAGGTCCATGATCTCGGTGCCTGGAAGGTTCTCCCTCCTCAGCACCTCGCCCCCCATATAGACGTTCGGCTTCATGGCCTTGAGGCTTTCATGGTACTCGTCGACGGTGCGGATCATCGCCATCCCCTCCAATACACTTGTTTCAGATATTGCTTAGTTATTATAGATTGGCTATAATTATTATGTCAATTTTAAAATTCATCTATGGAATTGAGGTTTATCAATGGGGAATGACTATAAAGCCAGGGATAAATCCTCTAGCATCATTGAGGCAGCCCTTAAGGTCTTCGGGGAAAAAGGCTACTACAACGCCACCATCTCGGAGATCGCCCGCAAGGCGGGGGTCTCCGAGGCCACCATTTACGAATACTTCGGGAGCAAGGAGGACCTTCTCTTCGCCATCCCCAAGGAGATCACAACAGAGGCGGTGGATCTCCTTGAGGCCATGAGCCCGTATATCAAAGGGGCGGAGAACAAGATAAGGACCATCGCTTACGGGTATTTCAATCTCTACCGCGACAACCCTGATTATTCATCCCTGGTGCTTCTGGACCTCAAGCACAACCGCAAGTTCATGGAGACGGAGGGCTACCAGGCGGCGAGGAGGCCGGCAGGCTATCTGCTTACCTGCATCAAGGAGGGTATCGATTCGGGCGAGTTCAAGCAGGGCCTCGACCCCTATCTGGTGCGCTCCATGATCCTGGGGACTATCGAGCACGTTTTCTTTCGCTGGCACCTGCGCGGGCGCAAGGACGAGCTGAAAGATTTCGTGGATCCCATGCTGGACATTCTTTTCGAGGGCATCCGCAGCGAGCCAGAACCGCGCGCCTACCAGATAAACATCACCATTCCACCTGTCACCCCAGGGCGGTAGGGACAAGTATATTTCTCATATTTTCACGCAAAGAAGGGAGATAAGCCCCGTCTGGAAGGGCTGGGCGGGCGGTAAGGACAAGTATATTTCTCATATTTTCACGTCCAGAGCTTTTGTGAGATCTTAGCCTGCTTCACGGGGGCATATGACCTCAAGTCCTGCCCAGGAATATGCCACCTCGCAGCCGCGATTCGGCATGGCAGCTGAAAAGCAGTGGGATATCGCCGCAGCCATCCATTCGCGGGCAGGTCTCGGAAGAAAAAAGAAGAGATCGCTCAATCAACCCGAAAGGGAGCGACCCAAACGCGAGAAAGACACGACACCCTACGTGCCTGAACAGCCAAGTCTCATCTCAAGGACAGTTGAAGATGATTATGATCTTGATGCTCTGGAAGCCGGGCTGGTAGGTTGCTGTGATTCTCTCTTAAGCAGGTCTCAGAAGGAAAAAGATGATAGCCCGCTCGATCATTCCTGAGTGAAAGCAAAGCGACCATGAGAAAGGAGTGATCTCTCCCAGGTCAAGTCTGTCTCAACTTATCTCGAGGTCAACGGAAGAGAGCGATGATCTCAACACAACGGAGGCCGGCCGGCAGGAGTGGGTTGAGAACAGGCCCTGAATAGAAGATAATATAGCGAACGTGTCGAGTCAGGAAAAGAAAGGGAGGAAACGATGAGGAGGTCGCTAATACTGTTGCTTTCGCTGTGCCTTTGCGCCGCCGCTGTCGTGGCAGCCGGATGCGGTGGAGGCGGCGATAAGTCTGCCACCCCGGAAGAGGTGACGGAGAAGTTCGTCAAGGCTGCCATGGCCGGGGACGCCGATACCGCCTATTCCCTCATCTCCGAGTCCAGCAAGGGAGAGATCGAGGACAAAGAGGAGCTGGTGGAGGGAGTGGGCGAGGGCGTTTCTGAATACTCCGTCGGAAAGGCCAGCATCTCCGGCGACACCGCCAAGGTGGCCACTAGCCTTACCCTGAAGGACCTCGACTTCGAGATGAAATTCGATATGGTCCTGGTCAAGGAGGGCGGCGCCTGGAAGATCGACCTCGCCCAGACCCAGGCGGAGATGGAGAAGGCCGTAGAGGAGTTCATGAAGGATTTCGAGCCGCAGCAATAACGGGCAAGACACGGAAACCGAGATCGCAGCCCGCGGCAATCGCCGCGGCTGCTTTTTCGTCAATAGGAAGGCAGGAACGCTCAGCGACAGGGTTACGGGGCGATGCAGGACGTCAGGAATGTGTGACCCACCGCTTGCGAGCAGCAAGCACTTGCGCAGGGTTTTGCAGGCCTCTGGTCCCCGGCAATCAAGAGCCATGCGTGGCTCTTATCTTCCACGCTGGTGGCGTCACACCTTGCTATGCTCACCTTCAGTTGCACATATCAGGCCTTGCGATATTCCCTCACCGCTTCCATGCTATCCTTCGGCCCGAGGGAGATGTGGAGCTGGCTTATGGCCATCGCTATCACCTGGTTGACGAGGGCTAAAGCAGGATTATGGAAAACCAACCATACCAGCAAGTCGATAGCGGTGATGACACCTAGGCTGAGTAGGCGGTTCGGCCATGCCCTGTGTTCTCTTTCAGCCTCCGCCCGCCTCTGCAACACCTCGTTCGCGCGAACAAGCCTTGCTCCCATGTCATTCCATCTTTTAACGTCCTCGAGCTCGGAAATCTCACGGCTCAGCGGAAGGCGGTATAGATCGAGGAAACCGGTGAGTGTAAACCTCTGGCCGCGCAAACCCCTCAGAGCCGATATCCAAAGGCCGTTGAAACCCAGATAGGTCAGGACGGAAAAAGCTATGAAGGCGTTTCTTTGCCTGGGCTCTCTGGCGTAAACGGCCATGATGACCAGAGCCAGCATGACAACGGCATAGAAAGCCATGCTCGCGGCAAAGTACCTCTTCGTTTTCTTTTCCGATCTCCGCAGTGCCGAGATGATCCACCCGGTGTCTTCGTCCTTCGTTCGCCTATCGTTTTCCATGACCGTACACCCCTCCTCAAACACATGTCCACGACCTTCCATCATTTCCAACATCCTGAAGGAGATAAACATCGCCAACCACAATTGGTTACTAATAGGATAGAATCTGTTGCGGCTGCAATATCCAGAGGCTCCGGCAATCTAGCGTTAAGATAAATCGACCATGGTCTCGGGGCTGATGGTTCCGGAGCCATGATATGCGAGGTCTTATCGCGATATCGACGAGCCAGGGGAAGCGCATACGCATGACACAGCTTACGAAAAGCCCCGCTGGACAAGAATCTGGCCCTGGGGGCATGGGAGGCCTGCGGAGACGAAGCGTGCCGCAGATCGATAAGGGGGCTTCTGCTAGGCAAAGGGGTGAGAGATGAGCCCAAGATCAGGCGTTGAAAGCGCTTTGAGGGCAAGGCTCGGGATCCCGGACGGCGCAAAGCGGGTGATGGTTTTCGCGGAGTCCAGCCATTGGGACCCGGACTGGCTACTAACCTCCGAGGAGTATTACCGCCTGCGAGTGCGCAGGATCCTCGACGGTATGTTGCGCTGGCTGGAAAGGGAGCCGGAGCGTGTTTATTCCATCGAATGCGTCTTCTTCCTCCGCATGTACTGGGACCGTAACCCAGAACAAAGGGAGAGAATACGCGCATGGGTCAACCGGGGCCGTATACGCCTGAGTGGGAGCGGGATAAACACTCCTGACACCATTCTGCCGGAACTGGAGGCGGTCATCCGGGATTACCTGCATGGTCAGGAGTGGCTGCGGAGGAACGGTATGCATCAGGAACCGCGTCTCGCCTATCTCCCCGACAATTTCGGCCATACTCCCCGCCTGCCTGCCGTCTTGAACTCGCTGGGATATGAATATTGCGCCTTCAGCCGCGTTGACGGCATCCTTTTTCCCGGCAGCGATTATCTAAAGGCGAGGAAATATCCGCTCGAAGGGTCGAGCGCTGCCCTGCTGCTGCGCAAACTCCGCAGCGCCGACTTCATATGGAGAAACAAGGACGGCTCACGACTCCTGTGCCACCTCAATCCATATACCTATGGCCAGGGGGACACTATCGCCCATAAAGGGTTGTCGAGGTGGATGGGAATAGTGCTGGGCAACCCTTTTCCCACCCGCGACCCCGAAAACACGGCTAAGCGGGTGGAAAGCTACCTGGAGCGACTGTCGCCCTTCTCGCGCACGCCATACCTCTTCTGCCCCATAGGTTTCGACTTCAATCAGCCGATCCCGCATCTCTCAAAGCGCATCAGGGAATACAACCAGCTATACTATCCTAGCAACGGTGTTTTCGCGGTAATCGCCTCGCTCGAGGATTACATGGACCTGGTCTCCGCGCACAGCGAAAATCTCCCAGTGATCGACCTCGATCCAAACCCCTACTTCATGGGCTTTTATTCCTCGCGACCGGAAGCGAAACAGCTCCATAAAGAGATAACCGGGAAGCTCGTGGCGGCGGAGAAGCTGCTCAGCCTAAAGGAATGGGGCCGCGGCAAAGGCTCGGGGCGCGAGGAGATCTGGGAGAGGATACGCGAAGCCTGGGATGAATCCCTGATAGTAAACCACCATGACTTTATAACCGGGACCTCGCCTCAGCGGGTGTGGGAAAAAGAGCAAAGGCCCCTGCTGCTGAAATGGTCGGCCAAAGCGGGGTCTTTACTGAGAGACGCGGCACAGGGACTCGACAGCTCGCCGACGCGCGAAACGCAGCCTTCCCTTCCCTCATGGTCCATGAAAGCGGGGGTACTAAAGATCACCACACCGTTCTTCCACATCGAGCTCGATGAGGGAGCGGGGGGCTGTATAACGCGATGGACCGATCCCGCGAATGGGGGCGAGGTGTTGTCAGGCCCCGCCAACGATATCATTTCTTACCTGGACAGCGGGGGCCTGTGGCGCATGGGACACGAATACGGGGGCGGCATCTTGAGGGAAAAAGCACGCGCCAGCAGTTTCCCTGCGCGTGTATACGCGAGGGAAGAGTCCGGCGGGCTCACCGTGAGGGTCGTTTCCTTCCTGGAGGGCCATGAGGTCGAAAGGTGGCTATGGATAAGAGACGACACGCCCGTGATACGTATGCGTATCGAGGGCATGGCTGCCCTGGACCGCACCGTCACATGTCTCTTCCCGTTATCTTTCAACCCCACAGGTATCATGATGGACGTTACCGGGGGCTTGGCTGAAAGGCCCTTGAGGAAGCTGTATGACCCCACCTTCTGGGCGGCCAGAAGCTTCGCTTTTCTGCGCCATCCCTCGCATCCCTCAGGCCTGGCGGTCTTCCTCGGGGGTCCCGCCACCGTCTCCTGCAGCGACGAGGGAAACCTGGAGCTGGTGGCCATGAGGACGGCACGCCGGGAGCGGGTTTTCGGCCTGCTGCCTTTGCTGGCCCACCCGGCCTCCGGCAGGAGTTTCGGAGTACAGAAGCTGGATTACGCCGTGCTCTTCGTTTCACCAAACGATCACTTTGAGGACCGCCTTCAGGTTGTGGCGCGTGAGTTGTTCAACGCGCCGCCATACTGCTCCGTGGCGTGGTCCAGAGAAATGCGGCTCGCCGACTCCATATGCCCAACGGACGACGAGAACGTGTCCGTCCTGGCGGTGAAGCGGGCCTTGCGGGGAGAGGGATACATCATGCGCCTCTTCTCACATGCCCCCGAAAAAGACATGGTGGCAGTCAGACTCCCTGAGGACATTGCTTTCAAGGCATACGTTTGCGACGCCAGGGAACGCGACCTGGAGGAGATCGGGGCTGCCAAAGGAAAACTGCTTGTACGATTGCGCGGCGCCATAACCACCATCAGGTTATTGCCCCAACCCTGACCACGCCGATCCCCCTCCGCGTCACGCGAAGCATCTCCACACGGTTACGTTTTGACCTCTGCCCTACGACGACGTTGACAGCTCTTTCAGGAAGCGGTCGATGCGCGTCCTGACCACCATGAAATCATCCCCGCGGTCATCGACGCAGTCACCGTCTATCACCAGCATGGGTATGCCGAGGTCCCTGAACTTTTCCGCCTCCATGCGCCCCGCGCAGTGGAAATGCCGGCATGACTTGGGGTAGAAAGCGATGATGCCGTCCCCTGGCCTGATGACCCGGGCATAGAGCTCAACCCGGTCCTTCAAAGGGGTGAAAGCGGGGTTCAGCAGAGTCCTGCGGGCGATGGCGCGGAAAGGATCGCTGGCATCAAGCTCATCCCAGTAGCGATAATTCACTATCGAGCCCACGATATCCGCCCTTTCCTCTATGTAATCAAGGAGAGAATTCCTGAAATACGGCCTCAGGTGAGCCCAGACCAACCTGGGCCTGGCCGAGGGCTCGCATTCCACGGCCGCGGCGGCGCTGATCTCCTCGTAGCGCGAGCGGTAGATGTCGACCAGCTCCCTCGCGCCCCAGGTCTGCATGAGGTTGGCGGCGTGGTCCATATCCTTGGAGCCCCGCAGAAGGGGCCGGTCGCTGTAGTACGCCAGCGCGTTGCCCTTAGCGAGCCATCTTCCTGCCTCGTTGCTGTTCCTCACCGCCTCGGTCAGCCTCTCAAGATGGAGTCTCGCTCCCGTTACCTCGGAAATGAAAGCCGCCATCCCCACCAGCTGCTCCGCCACGTAGTCCACCGCCTCATCCAGATCCGCCGAGCCTCCATCCCCCATCTGCCGGCTCCAGGCGCCGTATGGGACATCGAGAACGAATTCCGGCCGGTTGTATCTCGCGGAAGCGAACTCCGCCAGTTTCGCCGAAGGGTCGCAAAGGTGGGTGGAAGTCAAGATGATGTCAGGGCTGGGAAGGATGTCCATCTGCATGGCTCCCGCCGCCACTTTCACGAACGAACACAGGTCAGGGGCAAAGCCGTTTTCCTCCGCCTCCTCCAGGCACTTTACCGCCTTACCCATCATGGACACCTGCGCGGCGAACATCTCGAGGGTGAAGGGTATGAGACCCATAGCGTAGATTATCTCCGTGGGCATGAAGAGGCTGCGCCAGGCCACAAGGCAGCCTTCGCTCTCATCGTACGGATGGCTTCCATAGCAAAGAAGGAACTGTTCGCTCAGCAGCCGGCCACGCTTCTGGGAAGAACTCAGCTCCGCCCAAGGCCGCGATAAGGCCTTTTTCGCATAGGTCTCGTATGCCTCCTCCGACAGACCCTGAAAGGCGAGAAATCTGCGCCATTCCGCCTTCCTCCGCCTCTTGTTCTCATCCATCATGCCGCTTTTCATGTCAGGAAACCTTCTTTCTCCGCAATCTTTTCACGAAAGCCTCTATCTCCCGTGGGTCGATCCTGCCTGAGATATCGCTTTCAACCACCTTCACCGGCACCCCCCAGGCGGCCCTTTCCCTGAACAGCGGCCAATGGCATTGCAGGTTCGCGCAGAACTTCATGGCACAATAGACGATGCCATCGATCCGGTACTCTCCGATAAGGGATCGCAGCTCTTCCGTGCCCCTGGTGGACCACCTGCCGAGCATGCGTGGGCAGGGCGGCTTGGCGAGATAAGCGTCGGCAAGCGCGCGCAGCGGGTCCCCCTCAAGGCTCACCTTGCCACGGACAGACCTCAGGCCGTTGCAGGCATGCTCCAGTACCACCTCTCCGCCCGCGGACTCGATCAGCTCATAGATGTGGGCATTTACTGGGCCCCCGTATATCATCAACCTGGGTGAGCCACCCCCGCCTTTTTGCGCCTCGAGGTCTTTATTTACCTCTTCCAGATAGGCCAATGAACTTTCGAGAGGCCAGGCAAAGACGCCGTGCAGGAGGTTTGCGAACTCCGAGCCCCTTATGCGTGGAGGATCCGACATCCTCGACCTTTGTGCCTTGTCAAGCATCTCCCACAAGACGTTCCTCCGCCTTATGGCCTCCTTCAGGCTCTCCTCAGGGTAATCGTTGAAGTCCTTTTTAACCGCATCCTGAAACCTTCCAATGCTCGCCGCGAAAAAGGAGGCGCTCTTCATGTCGTGCTTTCTGGGGACGTCGAGAAGATAGACCCTTTGCCCATCGCTACCTTCCACTCCATGGGTCCAGGCATCGAAAAGCCTGCGCATGCACTCACAGGAATGCGCGATGACCGCACCCTCGAGTCGAGGGTATGCTCCACTCAGCTTCGCGCCCAGGCAGCTTCGCACGAACGAACAAGCGGCATCGCCGAGGATGACATCCTCATGGCCTTTTCCCGTATCGCCCCTCACGCCGTAGGGCACCAGACCCGCGGCGTCAAGGATCTCCAGGGGCGTGTAGGTGCAGAACCAGGCGACCCTTGCCCCGCTCATCCTGCCCTCCCCGCGCCGGACCCGGCATTGCGATGGTACTCGGGGCAGGCGTATAGGGTGGCCACCCTCTCGCCGTCAAGGAAAAAATGCACCAAGTCGCAAACGCGGTCTCGCCCGCAGCGCAGGCGGGGATGTTCCTCGCATTCCTGGAAGCGCGACTCTATCCTCTGCGCGGCGTCAAAGCCCCTGAAGTTGCTCGTTCCTCTGACCTCGCGGCGCGCCAGCAGCGCCATACCGAGGGCGCCCATCACGCGATGATGCAGGGGCACCTGGATCTCGCACCTTTCGCCGCGGCTCTCCTCGAGGCACTCCTCCAGCGCCTTCCGGACCCCGATGTTGGAGGCGACCCCACCTTGAAAGGCGATGGGAGGGGTTATCTTTTTCTTGTTTATGCCCAGGGTGGAGAAGAAATTCATGGCCAGTGAGCGGTGCAGGCCCGCGATGATGTTCTCCTTGTAATTCCCCTTCGCCTGCTCAGAAACCAGATCGCGCCCAACGAAAACCGTGCACATGCTGGAGAAGGTATAGGGCTTTTTCGCGCGCAGGGACAACTCCCCGAATCTCTCAACCGGCACGCCGAGGCGCGCCGCCTGGGCGTCGAGGAAGGCTCCCGTCCCCGCGCCGCACTTCCGGTTCATAACCGCGTCCACGAGCATGCCGTCCTCCACGTACATGACCTTGGAGTCCTGGCCCCCTATATCGAATATGACGCGCACTCCGGGCACCATATGAATGGCGGCCTCCGCGTGCGCGTCCAGCTCTGTTTCGTAGATGTCCGCGTTAAGGATCCCCCTCGCGATCTCATGGCCACTTCCCGTGACCCCCGTGCCGGCTATCCTGATGTTGCCAGGCAGGCGTGATGCCACCTTCTCCAGGGCTTTCTTTATATTGCTGACCAGGTCTCCCTCGGTGAGGGTGTAATCGCTCGTGATCACCGTGCATTCATCGTCAATGACCACGGTGTTTATGGATATGGAGCCCGCGTCCAGGCCCATGTAAGCGACCACTCCATCTTTCCAGGCGCCTTCTCTCAAGGCATAGAGTCTGGGAGACCCCTCAAAGGTATACTTGAAGAGAGGTCGTTTCAGACCGCGGAAAACCGCGTCTATGAGCCCGATGGGGTCACGTCCGTTGTCCTCGTCGTCTGTTTCACACAGGCGGCACCTCACCCACAGGGATGTTTCGCTGCTCTTTAGCTCCGCTAAGACTTTCTCCTTGACTTTTATGCGCACCATTACCCCGGACGCTTCGCCTGGATTTCTGCTGAAGGGTCCGCCCCTGATCCAAGAATCGACCGCCTTTCCCTGCTTTCCCGCCATCTCCAGGATGGGGCGGGTCGCCGCCCATGCTTCCTCCTCGCTGCGCCTGAAATCAACGGCGGGAAGAAACGGTATCTGGTAAAAGACCTCTTTGCCGTCCTGCGGGAGGAAGGCAAAAGCGACATCGTTCAACTTCTTCCATCTTTCTCCCGTATCAAGCATCGCGCCTTCTCCTTTCTTCCTTCTCCCTTCCGCCTGGACCACTCTTCCAGGTATCTGAAACCCATGATGCGCGCATACGGGTCCCGGGTTGACATGGCCCTGTTCAGTGCGACCCTTCCTGTCTTGAACCACGCTCCTGTTATCCAAATGGGAGACTCAAGCTCCGCTCACTTCATCCCCTTATCAGCTTGTCAGGCTCAGACTACGACTTGATAACGAGCGTTAGAGGCTTATCGAAAAGCGCATCCTGGCTTTTGATGGAATATTATTACATTCCTGATATTCCCACAGCGCTCGCGCTCACACGTTGTTAACACGCCGGTAGCAACAAGGTTTCACGTAGAATTTTTCAGCCCTTCTGTTCGGTGAGGAGCATTAAGCGCGGCTCGATATTTTCCGAGAATATATCTGACGGCAAACATGACTGGCAAAAAGCATGGAGGTACGTGAGATGAAAAGGCCGGACCTATGCGGGAAATGCGGAATACCCCTGTATATAAGTAAACTGCACGAATGGAGCGGCAAAGGCGTTATCATCCATAACGTCAAGCCAAGCACAAATGTCTTCCTGATGGAATCGGAAAACATCGACGCCGTTTTCGACACCCTGGACAGGGAGCTAGGCATCCCCATCGAGAACATCGTCATGGAATGCACGCGCCGGGGAAACAGGAGGTTCATGGAGAAGAACGTACCCGCCCCGGTAAGGCGGGCTCTATCCTATTTTCCTCGCTTTTCCAGCGGCCTTGCGGCATATGCAGGCAGGACCCTCGGGTTCGGTTCATCCGAATATGTGGGAGCAAGGAGAAAGGGGGACGATAAGGACTGCCTGGTGCAGATAATCCATGACCCCTATTCCCTCTCCTCCATGCTGGCGGACGCCCTGGGGGTGACCGAGGCCTTCACGGGCAAGGACGGCGCGGTGGAGAGTTTCCCGCTCGGCGGTGACAGCTACCTCGTGGTCCTGCGATCCGGCGAGCACCGCACCGGCCTGGAAGAACGGCTGCAGCTGGCACACCCTCCCCTGAAGCCGGTAGATTTCGATCTCCCGCGTTGCGTGAGTTGCGGTTTGCCGCTCGAACTGAGCGTGAGGTACAGGTGGGACATGAAAAAAGGGTTCATCCTCAGCAAGGCCTCGGGCAGGAGGATGGTGATCACCGGGTTCGACAACTATGAGGCCGTTTTCAGGGAGATCGAGGAGGAGGTAGGGGAGGAGATATCGCAGGTTATCGTGGACGCCCAGAGGCAATTCGTGCACCAGAGCGAGTGGGATGAGAACTGGCTCAAAGACGAATACACGTTGCGCCTCAACCTCATGCTGCGAGGGTTGGGGTATCTCTCCTCTTATGTGCGGGATGGCGGGCACTTGAACGTCGCCATCCTTAACTGCATCATACCCAAACAGGTGGTGGGAATACTGCAGGGCTTTTACGAGCTGCTGAGCGGGAAGGACAGCAGCCGCTGCGCCTGGAAAGTGGAAGAGGATGGGAGCCTGCTCATAGAGCTGTCCTGATCCGGTTCCCGGCCCCAGACAACCCGCCTGGCGCGTAAGGCGAGAAGAACTCATGGGTGTGGCTTTTCCCTGAGATCGACTGCCCATTTTCTCTCACCCCACCCCCTCATGATTGGATGATGCTCTACAGGCGAGACTTCATATAAGGGTTGCCCTTCGCATACCGTCACCGCTTCCGATCCCCGTTCAGAAAACCAGATCCAAGATCCCGCCGATTCGCCTTTCAGGCCGAACATACCCAAGGGCATGTGGTCACTTACAAACCGAAAAGAAACAATTTCGGTATTTGAACATTAAATAGAAAAGATGTCTTGTCTATTTTTTAAAATGGGGCTAAAATCCAGCTAGGCCACCAAACGATGCCGATGAGGCAAGACCGTAGGGGGTGCTGGAGATGCGCGCGAAAGCCAGGGTCGCAAAAGCGTTGGGGGCGGTTATTTCCGCAGTTCTGCTCATGATGTGCCTCTTTTCCTTTTTCCCCGCCGCGAGCGCCGAGCACGTGGAAGAGGGCATCGAGATCATGAGCTCGGAGGCGGTCACCTTGGACACCGATTTCCGCGGCGAGATCCAAAAGGGCAGGATCATCACCTTCTTCGGACTGACCGGTAGCGGCGAGACGGAAGTAGCAAAGGCCAACGGCCTCGGAGGCGAGGGAAGATGGCAGGGCGTGCACGCCTTCACTACCCCCAGGCTGGAGGAAGACGCCCTGGTGTGGAGAAACCTGCGGGTGGATGGCTTGCGCAACGTCATGAGCCTCATGGAATTCGGCGGAGAGGTGGCGGAGGAAGTCAGGTTGAGGGTGCCCCTGAGACTGGAATACAGGTATTTTCTTGACGGCGAGAGGGTAGAAGACCCTAACCAGATAACCGGCCGGGACGGCCACTTCAGGCTGGAACTCACCATGACCAACACCAGCGCGGAGAAGCGCATGGTGCAATACCAGGATCCGGAAACCGGAGAGACGGTGGAAAAACAGGTCGAGGTCTATCTGCCGCTGGTGATTCTGCCCTACGACTGGTATTTCGACAACGACGTCTACTACAACCTGCAAGCCGACCCCACGGGAGTGGTGGTGCCCCTGCCTGACCACTGGCAGGTCGGCTGGTCGATACCCCTTTTCCCTCCCGCCACCTCGGATACTCACACCATATGGGTGGAGGCGGACGTGAGGGACTTCCGGCTCCCTCCCCTGGTGCTTTCCGCGAACTTCATCTTTCCCCAGACCAATCAGAGAGATCCTCTTGCTGAATTCGTGACAGGCTTGAAGCAACTCTACGACGGTGTCAAACAGCTGCATGTGGGTCTGCTCGAGGGTGAGCAGGGCCTTGGGGGACCGGAGCAGGAAGGCACCCTCCTTTATGGTACCAACGCTATCCTCGATGGGTTGAAACGGATGGCCAGCGCATCGAGCGGGCTCCCCTACGCGAAAGCGAATCTAGATTCCCGGATCATTCCAGGCATCAACCAGATCACCGACGGCATGGGCAGTCCCGATTCCCCCGGCACCGTGCTCTACGGCATCAGCGAGTCCACAAAGGGTCTCATGCAGATCCTCGCGGGCATCGGCGGGTGCGACGTGGCCGATACCCTGCTCTACGCCATGACGGCCTTCGGTGATGGCCTGCGGCGGATACAAGCCGGCATCGGCTCGGAAAGCACCCCGGAAACCCTGCTTTTCGCGGTAGAGAGCTCGGAGTCGGGCCTTGAGAAGATGCGAGCCGGCATAGGCGACGACGCGCTTCCCAACACAATGCTATACGCCATGGACCAGATAGGATCGGGCCTGGATAGGATAAAATCCGGCATAGGCTCTCCCTCTACCGGCAACACCCTGCTTTACGCCATGTCGGCCATGCAGAAGGGTTTGCGGGATGCCCTGGCGGGCATCGGGTCCGATTCCACGCCCGACACCATGCTTTATGGAATGGCCGCCATCGCCGAAGGCCTCAACCGCATTCTCGCCGGTATAGGCAGCGAGAGCACCCCGGACACCCTCCTCTACGGGATCGACCGTATCGACAAGGGGTTGAGCAGCGGAAACCCGAGAGAGCCAGGCGTTCTCGAGGGCGTGCAGCAGATACGGGACGGCTTGAACGAGATCTGGGTCAATACCGCCACTACGGGGCCGATCTATTCCGGGCTGGAGCTGATCAGGGTCCTGGCGCCGTGGGTTGGCTTCATCGTCGACCAGCTGGAACAGGGTATTATCCTGAGCGAAGATCCCGACAACCCGTCCATCCATTACGGCTGCGGGATGATGATGGACGGCGCAGACCGCATAATCGCGGGCATCGGCTCGCACACCACTCCCGACACCCTCCTGTACGGAGCGGCACAGATCAAGGGAGGTTTAAGGGAGATGAAAACCGGGATCGGATCGGCCTCCACGCCGGATACCCTTTTGTATGGCGTGGCGCAGGTGCGCGGAGGCCTGGATATGCTCAAGGATGGTATCGGCTCCGCCTCCACGCCGGATACCTTGCTGTACGCCGTCGACCAGGTCCAGCGAGGGCTTAACAGCATTCTAAGCGGTATAGGATCACCGGTTTCCGAAGACACCCTTCTCTACGCTATAGCCCAAGTCGAGATGGGCCTTGAGCTCATGAAGGCCGGCATCGGGTCGGCGGACTCATCCGACACCCTCCTTTTCGCCATGTCGGCGATGAAGTCAGGGTTGAACCAGATCAAGAGCGGCATCGGCTCCTCCGACACCGCGGACACGCTCCTTTACGCCGTCGCGCAGGTGCAGAACGGGCTCGAGGTGATGAAATCGGGCATCGGGGACGCGGGGATACCGGATACCTTGCTATACGCCATGGCCCAGGTGCAGGGCGGCCTGCAGCAGATAAAGAACGGGCTGAGCTCGGGTGATATGGAGGCGCCGGCCATAAAGGAGGGGCTGATACTCATCTCGGCGGGCCTAGGGGACGCGGTGTCGGGGTTGGGAAGCGTTTCCACCCCCGACACCCTCCTCTACGGCGCGGACCAGGTCAACAACGGGGTGCAGCAGGTCAAGGAGGGACTGTCCCGCGCCACCAGCGAGGGCACGGGTGTGATGTATAAGGGGTTGGTCGACAGCTTGGGCGATCTTTACCTCACCCAGGCGGAGCTGGAGGCCATCAGGATACGGGGAGAGGAGTTCGACCACATCCTGGGAAGGGTCGAGAACGCCAAAGAGAACAAATTGACCTTCATTTACCAGACACCCGCGACGTACAACTACAAGAAAGGGTCCAATCTGAACCTCATGGTAGGAGCGGCGCTATGCGCCGTGATCGCCATAGCGTTACTGGCGCTGTCGATGATCCTCAAGCGGCGCCCGGTCATCGGGTAACCGGTCTCCGGGCGCCATTAACCTCGATCCTGTTGTGATTCGTAAAAGAGAAGGCCGCAACAGGTCGGGGCTCGCCGACGTAACCCCTCGGGAGACAAAGCGACGGCGAACTCTTCTGGCCAAGCCCTCAATGAGGGAACAGAAAACAACGGAATTTACCGCATGTCCCAGGATCTCTCCGGTCCGGTTCAGGCCAGGCCCTCCCTGAGGGAACACGCATAAACGCGGTTAACAGCAATGATA
>JACVJG010000016.1 GCA_015711875.1 Candidatus Solincola jinzensis
CGTCGGTCACCGGCACAACCTCGGGAAAGGCGGGATGATCCCACGTCTGTGGGGGCCGCCTCACCGTCAGCTTATTGCCGCGTTGACCGCGTAAACAAAGTAAAAGACCAGCAGGGCGGCGATGGGATAGACCAGAAGACCGGCGTTGAAGCGTATATGAGGGGGCTTCCATAACAGATGCATGCCCACGGTGAACACGATGGCTCCAGGCAGCGCTAGGGCGAAGAATAGCTTGAAGGTCCACGCGATGGGAAGGGTGAAATTGTACGCGGCCACGGGGATGAGCAATACACACATGGGTATCATGGCCTTCAGCATGGCGTCGGCGCCGAAAACCACGCCCGAGGTGCGGAAGCCGGCCGCCGCATCGAAGGGCACGTCGTTGGCAACGCTCGGGATATAGAGGGTGGCCGAGAAAAGAAAGCCGAAGAAGAGGGGCCAGAAACCCGGCCAGGTCCCCGGTTTGAGGGCGTTCCACCCCGCGACGAGCAGGACCACCGCCCCGATGGCGTTGGTGGCGATATCCAGCACCGGCTTCGCCTTCAACCGGAACCAGGGATGGGAGTACAGGATCCCGAGGATGACCACGGACCCCACCATGAAAAGGGCATACCAGGCGTTCACCAACAGCGAGAAGAGCACGCATCCCGCGCCCGAAAGCATGAACAACATCGCCGTTTCCAGCCTGCCCATCTCACCGGTGGCGAAGGGCTGGTCGGACATGTGCAGGTCTCCCTTGTACATGTCGTTGTGCAGGCGGTCCGAATCCACGTCCGCGTAAAAATTGAGCGAGCTGGAGAAAAACGACCCGCACAGGAACCCGAGATACATCAAGGCTATCTTGTGGCCAGGCAGCTTCCCGCCCATAGCCGCGGCGGAAGCGAAACCCAGGGTGGTGGGAAAAATATAGATAAACATGGTCTTCATGCGGAAGAGTATCCAGTACTTGTGCAGGTAAGCCTCCAAGCGCGGCCTTTTCTCCAATTCGCCCTCCTCAAGCCGGAATGCCACCTTCAAGTAAAACAGAACGCCCGCGACCGTTCAATACAAAACACCCGCACGAGGTCATTTGCCGCCCAAGTAGGGTTCCGCCTCCCTTAATACCTCCCAGAAAACCCGCGCCGCCTTGGCGTCGTTTGCGATCCTCGCCACGTCGAGGTTGTAAAGGAAAGTACTGCTCATGAAGGAAACCGCGTCTCCAGCTCTGGGACTTGCCGGCGCTTCGCCACCCAAAGCCTCTCTTACCGCCACCGCAGCCACCTTGCCCGAGACCAGGACCAGTCGCGGCCCGATGATATCGAGCTCTTCAGCCAGGTACAACGAGCATCGCTGCACGTCCTTACGGGTGACGCGGCCCGTGGGGCAGCGCAGCGCGGTGGAGAGATACACCGCCTCGAGATCCCATCCCCATTCCCCGCCTATCCGCGAGGAGACCTCTTCCCACCACGAGCCCCACGGGTTGGAGGGTACGGCTCCAGGCCCCGGCATGCCAGCGAGCAGGAACAACGCAGACCCAGGCTCACCACGTCCAGGAATCCCCCCGCCTCTGCCCTCGCAACGCCGGCACCCGCGCACGGCGCGACGCAGCGCCACCAGATCGGCGCGCAGCTTCACTTTGATGGCCGCGGCAACGTCCTCGCTCGCGCTTGCCAAAATGTCCCCCATGCATCCTCCCGCATCAACGCCCGATCCGCCCTCTGCCTCCCAGATCAGCGCGGACCCCGCCCATCACCATCGCGCCAAACCCGCAAACGGGCCAAGACTCGCTCGCCGTGCCCTGCGCATGCCTATCCGCCCAGACGCCGATAACACGAGTATAACGCGACGGGCTCAGGACCCTTTCCCCAGAGGCTATCCCACCATCCCGCCCTTCATCCATGAGTAGGCGATCGCTAAGGGCATCCCCTGCCTTAATCTGTCGCCACCTGGCTTTTTGTGCGCTCGACGGTCGGGGCCGACCGAGCACCGCGCTTTGCGCCAATACGGCACATCATGTTGTGTAAACAACATCAATATTTCCACAAGATGTTGACATATCCTATATATATGGTTTAGTATATCTCAAAATATACAATATGTGGGCTAAGAGCGAGGAGGGGATGGCTTGCCTGTCAAGGAAAAAACCAGGCCATACTATCTGGAGATCTCCTATGATGAGATGAGCGACGAGGACCTCATCGCCCAGTCGAGGCGCGGAGACTCTCAAGCCGTAGCATACCTTCTCAACAAATACCAGTACCTCGTGCACGTGAAGGCGAAATCCTACTTCCTGGACGGGGCGGAGCACGACGACACCATACAGGAGGGCATGATCGGTCTTTACAAAGCGATAAGGGATTACAAGTTCAACGACATCTGTTCCTTCCGTTCCTTCGCGGTTCTCTGCATCACGCGCCAGATCATCACCGCAGTCAAGACGCATACCCGAAAGAAGCACAATCCCCTGAGCTGCTACCGCCCCCTCGAGGCCAGTGTTTTCGACGAAAGCGGGGACGTTGTTTACTACGCCGGAGGCAACATCGGCACCAAGGCCGAGGATCCCCTGGAGCTGTTTATCTTCGAGGATGAGGTCTCCAGGATCATCCACATCCTTAGGGAAAAGCTGAGCGGGCTGGAGTGGGATGTCCTTGTGTCGTACCTCGAGGGCAAGAGCTACCGCGAGATCGCGGACGAGATAAAGCGCGACACCAAGGTGGTGGACAACGCCCTCTGCCGCATCAAGGCGAAGATAAAGAGCCACGTGGAGCCCCTGCTTAACTGAACATGAAATCCCTTTCGGCAAGCGCCCGGCCAGGCGCGACACCAAGGTGGTGGACAACGCCCTCTGCCGCATCAAGGCGAAGATAAAGAGCCACGTGGAGCCCTTTCTCGGTCTTTCTCAATCCCAGTGACCTCACACGGGTCACGAAGCGGCTATCAATGATAAGTCACGATTAACACTTTACATCTTGTATAAAAGGCTCTTCCCGGGTTAAAATCTCACCGGCCCTACCGACGGGACGATGGGGCCGAGTACAGATGCGCACCAGAGAACGGCGATGACGCAGGAGCAGGTATTGCAGTAGAAAAACGGGCGCGGCGGTTTCGGCCGTGCCCGTTTTCGATCCCCCATGCCGGCAACACGCAACCGGCAGGATAATGCCGCGTCACCCCTCTCGAACGCGCAAACGGATCGGCGTCACCCATCCGTCGCCGCGGACGCAGGGGCGAGAACCGGCAGAAAGGATGAACGGGAGGGAAAGAGATGAACAAATGGGAAGAGGAGTACAAACGCAAGCTGACCACCCCCGAGGAGGTGGCCAAGACAGTAAAGGACGGAGACAAGATATTCTGCGGAAGCGGCTCATGCGCTCCCGACGCCATCCTCAGCGCCCTCTTCGACCGGGCGGAGGAGCTCAACGACGTGGTCTTCGGCGGACTCATCATGCTCGCCCCCACCTACAAGATCCTCAAGATGGAGCTCTCCAAGCACATACTCTTCAATAACCTCTATGCAACCCCCCTCGACCGTCAGGCCCTGCATGAGGGTATAAGTGTCCACACCCCTTTCCATTTCTCAGACCTTCCGCGCCTGGCCTCGGAATACGCCGGCTACCGCAAGGTTATCACCCAGGTGGGACCCATGGACCGGCACGGATACATGTGCGCGGGTGTTTCCGGCAATTTCCTTGACGTGCTGCATAAGCTGGATGAGCTGGTTGTGGAGGTCAACGAACACCAGCCCACGGTGCACGGAGCGAACTTCTACCATATATCCCAGGTCTCGGCGGTGGTGGAGAACCACCATCCCCTTTTCGACCTGCCGCCGGACCCCATCACCGACACCGACCGCGCCATAGCCGAAAACATCGCCGAGTATATAAACGACGGGGACACCATACAGCTCGGCATAGGTGCGGTTCCCAACGCCATCGGGGAATGCCTGCTGGAGAAGAGGCACCTGGGCTGCTACACCGAGATGATCCCCGACGCCATCATGAAGCTCTTCGAGGCGGGGGCTCTTGACAACACCAGAAAGAACTTCTTCCCCTACCAGTTCAACGCCTTCTTCGCCGCTGGCTCCACCGAGCTTTACAAGTGGCTCGACTGCAACCCCATGATCTACTTCAGCCCCATCAGCTTCAACAACGACCCCAACAACGTGGCGAAAAACGACAACATGGTGGCCATCAACGCCACCCTGGAGATAGACCTCACGGGCCAGTGCTGCTCGGAGTCCCTCGGACCCTTCCAATACAGCGCCACCGGCGGGCAGGTGGATTTCACTCGCGGAGCCTATATGTCGAAGGGGGGGAGGGCTTTCATCGCCACCCATTCCACCGCCATCGACAAGGCGACGGGCGAGCCGGTCTCCAAGATCGTGCCCCAGTTGAAGCCAGGCGCCACCGTTACCCTCACGCGCACCGACGTCATGTACGTGGCCACGGAGTACGGCGTGGTCAACCTCAAGGGCAAGAGCCTGAGGGAGAGGGCGAGGGCCCTCATCTCCATCGCCCATCCCGATTTCCGCCCCGAGCTCATCCGTTACGCCAAGGACGTCAAGTACTTCGTCTTCCCCGAGCACGAGCAATTCGACTGAGATATAGGGACAGGCGGTAAACGGCGATCGACATAGGCCGGGGCCACTTCACCGGCCCCGGCCTTTTTTTCGCTTCCCCTCATGAACCATTGGACAACGCCTTGCCGTTCGAGCTTCCGATCGCCGGTCAAGCCGCCGGACATCCTATCCTTTCCTCGCCTTCCCAGCCGGCTTCTTGCCCGAGCGGGCATCCCTGGATTTGCCGCCTTCGGCTCCGCCCTTCACGCCCTGCTTCGCGGGGGTTTTCGCGGCACGCGCCCCGCGGACCGGCTCCCGCCTGCCCCCTTTTCCCTTTTTCTTCCCCTCTTCCTCGACTATGCGGTAATAAAAGCGGTTGAAGGCGGCGGCCAGGAAAGCCGTCCTCCCTCCCTCCAGCAGGGACATGCTGAGGAGCAGAAGGGCGAAAATGAGACCGGGGCCCGGGACGTAGTAGATGGCGAAGGAAGCGCCCAGGAAAAGGGTGCGCACCACCAGCTCGGGGATTATGAAAAGCGCCACCGCGTCCCTGTACCTGTCCTTGATAATCAGGTAGCTGGCTCGGAACACCTCCTCGACCTTCGCGCCCCCCTCAAGGCATATCATCTGCGGCACCAGCACCAAAAGCACCAGTACCAGGTCGGCCACCAGGTAGCTGAGGTAGAAATGCACCAGCGTGAGCACGAAAAGGCTCCCGGCGCTCACGCCGCCGCTGAGGAGGAAACCCAGTACCAGGCTCACCAGCATCTGGGCGGCCATGAAGGCGAAGACCGCCGCCACCCCCATGAGCAAACCCGGCAACAAGGCCGGACGCGAGCTGGCCACCATGCGCGAGAAGGCCTCGCCGTAAGCGCGAGATCCACCACCGTCGCCCCGGTGATAGAGAAAAACCCCCATGCACCAGAAAAGGAACTGGACGCAGAAGCAGACGCTGTATCCCGCCAGGAGAAGGAGGAAATACCAGCGAGCCGGCGCTCCCGGCACCAGGAAATAGAAAAAGAACACCAGCGGGAGGGCGGAAGCCGATAGCAACAACCACATAAGGGGGCGTTTTCGGGTGTCGTTTGCGGCTCCCAAGAGTATCGCCCGCACCGATCCTCGTCCGTCACCGGCCAATCGTTTTCCTTCCGCCATAGCTCTTCAATATCTCCATCATCGCCCGCCAAGCCAGCTGGGGATATACGCCTGGCGCGGCCGCAAGGGGCGCCGCGCGCGGCGCTGCCACGCGACCAGCAGTGCGCACTTCCCCCGGCCTCTGCAACCACCATCGTGGAGGCCATCACGGCGTATCCCCGCGCCTCCCGGGGGGCCTTCCGCGGCCATCGCGCGCCGGAAGGAGCGCTACCTAAAGATAAGCACCGCCGGGCACAGCGTCAACCGATGAAAGGGCCACCCCTCCATGCGGGGAAAAGCGAACCCGTTCTTCCGAGGCATATGAGAGCCCGGACCGCCGATATCGTCCTGAGACACCCGGCTAACAGTCTCGCCTGGGCAAGCGTGGCAGGGTCCTTGATGGCTTGCCTTGGGCGAAAACGCCGACGCGTTCAACCCCCCGTTACGCCTGTCATTTCCCTTCCAAGGGTTTCCAAGGGGCACCCGGCTGACCCTGACTTCCCGCCGCAACTCAATGGCCAAACCGCTCGCGCGAGGCTGGTATGGGCGGGATCTTTTCGGCAGGCAAGGAAGGACCGGTAAAGGACTCGCGCGGGAAGATGATCGCCTCATCGCATGAAACTTACCCATGAAGGATGGGCGACCGGGAGGTTTAAACACCTTTCGCCGTGACGAAAGGCCTTTTCTTGAGGCGCCCGCTTCAGGGAAGGAAACCGTAAAGGTTTCCCCTTCCGCGCACGATGCAAAGAGAGCGAGCTCATCGCGGTCCAGCCATCGCGGCCATACCGCCGGGTCAGGCGGTTATAATACAGGTGTTACTCCTGATCTCTTTTAAGGGGTTGCCAAGGCAGCATAGGGGCTGCCCCGGCCGCCGTCGGCGGGTGGGGAGCGCGCATGGGCCGCGGCCGTGAGGCCGCGGATATAAGCGAGGAGGTGGCTTTATAGTGAACGGTCCCGAGGGAGAGAAGCAGGCGCAGAAAGTGGGGGCGCTCCTTGGCGCAATGGCGGCCTTGATCATCCTGCGCCGCCTCAGGAAACGGCGCAAGGCGAAGAAACTGCTCAAACAGCGCGCAAAGGCCAAGGCAAAGCTGGCCGAGCGGCGCAAGAAAGAGCAGGAGGCGTCCCGCAGGCGTAAGGGCCGGAAGGGCGATAAGGGCAAGGAAAGGTCCATGCTGCAGCAGCTGGTGCGCTTCGCGGTGTTCCAATTCCTCAAGAAGCTCATCACGCAGCAGATCAAGCAGATGGAAGTGGACCTGGGCAAGGGAAAGCTCGGCAAGCGCATCGTGGAGGCCACCGAGGGAGCCACGCAATAAAAGCGCCGCCAGCGCCACCAAGTGGGGAGCGGGAGAACCCCCTCAGGCCTTAAAGCCGGTGGGTGGTTTGGACTTCTCCGACGTCTCCAGGATCAGGCGGTATGCGCGTTCATAGAGCTGAAAATAGGCATCCGCATCGCGGTACCTCGAGCGCTCTTCCTCGCCCGCGAACTCCAGGTACCTGCTGACCAGCTCCAGGGCCACCTCGGCCTGGGTCTTGGAGAGAAAACCGTTGGGCATGCTCTTCTCCTCCCTTGCTTTCGCCATGCGGCCGCCCGCGCGGAGCACGAGGCGTTTGCCGCCAGCAGTATCGAATCCTCCTCGCGCCGCATTATAATCTGTTCGTCTCCCTCGTGAAACGCGTTTGATCGAGACAGGAGCGTGATATGGAGGTCCCCACGGCGGCCCTGGCGTTCTTCTCCACCCTGGGGCTGCTGCTGCTGGCATACGTAGTCCATTTTCGGCGTCGAGCCCTCGCGATGGGAGAGGAGCACCTCCGCGCGGCTCTATCGCGCGCCGTCAAGGGTGAGGAGGACGCCTCACGGGAAGAGCTGCTGGAGGGAGCGAGGGAGCTTGATAAGAGGCTGCGCCGCGCGCTTGCGGCCGTCTCCACGGCGCTGCTGGCGGACCTCGCCGCCTGCCTGGCGCTGACCTTCACCTCAACCCTTCCCGGGCTTTCCCTCGCCCTGTCCGGATCATGCGTGTTCCTGTCCCTGGCCGCCGTTTCCATCAGCCTGTTGCGCGACATCCCCCGAGCGGCCGCAGCGGGGCTTGAGCGTGACGGTGAGTGAGGGCAAAGGGAAGCGGCGTATTCGTGAGGTATATTTATTTGTAGCCCAGATCCGTAGCCGGGTCCAGCCGGCTGTCGCGGGATCATGTTTTCCAAGGAGGTTTGAGAGATGCGGAGGAAGGGCTTGTTGCTTTTCTTGCTCGCATGCACACCATGGCTGGTCCTTCCCGTGCTCGCCTACTTCGAGCTGGTCAAGTGGGGCGCCCTGGCGGGCCTGTCCCTGGTCCTGCTCATGTTCCTTGTCATGCCGGCGAAAAGGAGATGGGGGATCATGCAGGCCTTCTCCCTTCTCTTCTTCCTGGTGGCCACGGCTGCCTCCTTCGTCCTTGGCGAGGACATCTCCACGCGCGTGCCCAACCTCCTGGCGGGAGGTTTCGCTTGCCTCACCATCATGGCGGGATACGGGGCCCTGGAGGGCATCCTTTTTCCCGCTCACTATCTATATCTCGATTACCCGGACAGCATGAGGGAGAGCCCCATCCTGCGCCGCGCCATCTGGATCCTCACCCTGGCCTGGGACGGTCTTTTCCTGGCGGGCCTGGCGGCGAACATAGTGGTCATGCTGGCTTTGCGCGGAGACGCCTCGGTCTCCGTGGCCTGCATCTCCTCGGGAGGCATCTTCGCGGCGGGCATGGTTGCGACCCCCGCTCTCGCCGTCATCCTTCCGCGGCGCATGGAATCCGGCCTGGTGGAGAAAGGCCCTCTGGCCGTCAAGTGGGCTCCCACCCCTCTCGAGCCCGGTCGCGGCCTGCGCGGAAACGAGTACGACGTGGCGGTTGTGGGCGCGGGCATAGGGGGGCTGGCCTGCGCCTCCCTGCTTTCCCACGCCGGAATGAGGGTACTGGTGGCGGAGAAAGCCAGGTTGGCAGGGGGGTTTTGCCAGACATACAACTGGGAGGGCTTTCCACTCAATTCAGGCCCCACCATGCTCACGGGAGGCGCAGAGGGCGGGGTCCTTCACGGCCTTATCGCGCGCCTCGGGCTGGAGGGCGAGGTGCCCATGCGCAGGCTGGAGTGGGGAATAGCCGACGGCAGGATAGCTCTGCGCCTGGGCGCTGGAAGCGACGAGGATCTGGACAAACTGGGCAAGAAGTTTCCCAACTGCCGCGATGGGCTGCTTCGCCTCTTCAACGACCTGCGCCGATTCCGGGGCGAGTTCAGGGACCGCCCGGACCCTCTTACCTCCCCCCTTCCCTCGAGCCTGGAGGAATACCACGAGCAGTTCGTGCGCCATCCCGTCTCCGCGCTCTGGCAGAACCTGAGCTTCCAGGACATGCTGGATGAGTACCTCCCCGGCGAGCCGCTTGCCGCTCTGCTAGGAAAGACGGCGGCGCTCTTAGGGGGTGAGCCCGGGCGCTTTCCCGCTTACGAAGGGGCGCGTTTGCTCTCCTCGCTTTTCATCGACGGCATATATTACCCGCGCCGCCACTTCTCACACCTCAGCCAGAGGCTAGCCGAGGTGGTGCGTGAAGCGGGGGGAGAGGTCCTCACCTCCTGCGGCGCCGAGGAGGTTCTGGTGAAAGGGGAGGGCTCCCACGCCGTGCCCCTGGGGTTGCGGCTCGCGGACGGCACCCAAGTGAGGTCCGGCGTGGTGGTGCTGGGTATCGACCCGCGCCGCGCGGTGCCCGGCCTTATCCAGCCCCGTCATCTCGGACCCGAAATGCTCAAGGAGATGCAGAAGCTGCGCGCCTCCGATTCCGCCTTCGTCCTCCACCTCATCTTCCAGGAGGACCTCCGCATCCCGGAGAGGGTCTTCTACTTTCCGGCCAGGGCGAGGCGCGTCCGCACCGGCGACACCTATATGAGCGTAGATTCCATCATCCTGACCAAGGAACCATGCACGATCAAAGAGAGGCCGGGATACGTCCTCATGGCGCGGGTGAACGTCCCCAACCACTGTTATCACGCTTTTGATGACCAAGCGGGTGGCGCGGAGCTGGCCTCGGAACTGACCGCGGTGATCAAAGAGGAGATCTCGGCCATCCTTCCCGCGGTTAAGAAGGCGGTGAGGGAGTTCGTGACCACGCCCGCGCATTTCAGCCGTTTGACCTCCAACGGGCAGGGATGCGCGTTCGGGTTCGCGCCTCTGGTCACGCAGTGGTACTACCGCCGCCCCGGGCCGCGCCTTCCCCTTGCCAACCTCTACCTGGTAGGCGCCTGGAGCCGCTTTGGAGGCGGCGTGGAGGGGGCGGTGCTGAGCGGCGTGGTCGCGGCGCGCGAGCTCTGCGGCGAAAATCCCTATGGGGGAGCGCTGGGTGGCTTCGCCCAAGCGAAGAGCGAGCCGCCTGAGCCTGCCGCGGAGGGAGAGGGGAAAAAGCCACGGCGCTTCAAACGAGGCGGGAAAAAAGCCCCGGGGGGAGAGGAAAATGGGCGAGGGTAACAGGCGCTTCAAAGTGGCGCAGATCTCCGACCTGCACTGCGGGGACCTGCGTTTCGACCGCAATCTCATGCTCAACTGCATAGACATCGTGAATCAGGAACGACCCGAGCTGGTAGTGGTGGCGGGAGACCTCTCCCTGGAGGGCTATCGCGAGCAGTTCGAGGAGGCGAAGGAATACATATCCATGCTGGCCTGCCCGCGCAAGGTGGTGATAGCCGGCAACCACGACTGCCGCAACGTGGGATACCTGCATTTCGAGGAGATGTTCGGGCCTCGCATCTCGAGCCTCGAGTTCGAGCACGGTGGCGCCTGCGGCGAGCATCTGAGCGGTCTGGTGAAGGTAGTGGCGGTGGATTCCAACAAGCCGGACATCAACGACGGCGAGGTGGGCAGGCACAACTACGGTTTCATCGAGGAGCAGTTCTCGGCCCAGGCATCCTTCAAGATCTTCGTCCTCCACCACCACCTCGTCCATATACCGGGCACGGGAAGGGAACGTAACATCGTCTGGGACGCCGGGGACGTGCTGCAGGTCTTGCGCGACCTGCGGGTGGACATCGTCCTCAGCGGACACAAACACGTGCCCTACGTATGGCCCCTGGCCCGCATGTACCTTATAACCTCGGGAACGGTCTCCACCTGGAGGACACGCGGGCGCACGCCGCCATCCTTTAACCTCATCGAGATAGACAGCGAGGAGATAACCGTGCACGAGGTGTCATCGGCGGACGGCGCGAGAAACACGGCCGCTTATCCGCGCTGGTGGTGTCTCGAACGCTTCTCAGGTTATACCCATTGAGGGAGGCGACAGGGGCCCGTTCTGCTCCCACCCAGGGACAAGAGCGGGTTTCACGACATCCACGCCGTTGAAGGGTTGAAATGGAGAATCGCGGCTTTATTTTGGCAATCAACCCTCCAGAAGGGCACGGATTTTCTCCATCAGGTCCCCGAAGACATAGGGCTTGGCGATATAGTCGGCCGCTCCCAGCTCCCTGCCCCTCTCCAGATCCTCTGGGCGGTTTTTCACCGTGGAGATGATGACGGGTGCATCTAAGGTAACCGGGTCCTGCTTGAGCTCCTCCATGATCTCCCAGCCGCTTTTCCCCGGCATGAGTATGTCCAGGATGATGAGGTCGGGCTTTCCGCTCCTGCACAGCTCGACCGCCACCGCGCTGTCCGAGCAGCACAGAACCTCGAAGTCCTCCTTTTCGAGCTTCCTCCTGAGCATCTCCACGATGGCCTCGTTATCGTCTATTATGGCTATCTTAGCTCTCATGTCTGCCCCTCCAAGCCTTCCCACGCCTTTTAAGTCGGTTTGCCGCATGCTGGGCCCAATTACGGCAAGCGCGCGGCGCGGAAACCCGCCACCGCCGCTGGTGCCGCGGGGAGCCAGCGCCCATACCCCTTTTCACCCGCGCCAGCAGGCGTGTTCTTGCACTTGAGGGCTTTGTCCGCCTGCCTTACCATCTTTTTCGGCTTGAGGGGCGAAAAGTTGAACCAGGGCGCAGAGGAGCCCGCACGGACATGGGCTGGCACTAAAAAGAGAAGCGCGAGCTGCACCCGTGGCGAAAACAAAACCGTGAGGCGCTGCCATGCGTTTTTCGGGCCGCGGCGGAGCTGGAGGGAGCATGATGCGTAAGACAGGATCACCCGGGAAAGCCGCCGCAAGCGCGAGCCTCTCGCCCTTGCGGGGCCGGTTCTGCTCTCGCGCCGCGAAAACCAGGGGAGCCCAGCGCTGTATACGCCCCGCTTGCGGGTCCATGGAGGCCATGCATTCCGCGGCATTGGCTAAAGCCTGCTTCCGTCACAGCTCAGCGGCACTTGAAGTGCCTGAGCGTTGTAAGCTAATGATATCGACTGGCGGAACGGCGACAAAAGCCTCTACGGCCGCAAGTCGCCCATGCCATTGGCCCGCTCGACGGTCGCGGATCCACCGCCGCGTCAAGCCCTTCAATAGCGGCCATGCGTCTGTAACCAGGCGCTTTATCGCTGGGTTGTTTAAAGCGAGGGGGATGGGTATATACTATAATGCAGTTTTTCCGTCTTTCATGCTTGCACCGAAGAGAGGGGAACATCTTGAAGATCGCGTTGATCGAGCCCAAGGCGCCTGGCGTGCACGTATACGCCAAGTTCAAACTGCCCCGCCTGGGGCTGCCGCTGCTGGGCGCCCTCCTGGAGCGGGAACTCGGCATCAGGCCCACCATCTACTTCCAGGAGCTCAGCGGTCTGGACTGGGACGACCTCTCGGAGTGCGACCTGGTGGGCATATCCACCATCACCCCGACCGCGCCCGAGGCCTTCTCCATCCTCGAGCGCATCAAGCAGCGAAGCAACATCCCCGTGGTAATGGGCGGACCCCATGTGACCTTCCTGCCCCTGGAGGCCCTGGAACGAGGCGCCGACTTCGTCATCCGCGGCGAAGGGGAGTTCTCTTTCCTGGAGCTGGTCAAAGCACTGGATTGCGGAGGTGGCGGGCTGGAGACCATCCCTGGGCTTTCCTACCGCGTGGGAAACCGCGTTTTCCACAACCCCGAGGTCCCCAGGGTCGAACACCTCGACGATCTGCCCTGGCCCGACCTCACCCTGATCAAGAACTACGAGAAGATCCGCATCCTTCCCGTGATGACCAGCAGGGGATGCCCTTTCAACTGCAAGTTCTGCTCCGTCACCAAGATGTTCGGCAGGCGCTACCGCTTCAGGGACACCGCCGACGTCCTGGACGAGCTGGAGGCGCTTCACCGCAGCAACCCGCGCGCCAGCTTCTTTTTCTACGACGACAACTTCACCGCGAGGCCCTCCCGCACCAAGGAGCTCCTGCGCGGCATGATCGAGCGGGGTATCAAGGCGCGCTGGACCGCCCAGGCGCGCGTGGACGTGGTCAGGGACACCGAGATGCTGGAGCTCATGCGCGACAGCGGGTGCATGTTCCTGTACCTGGGGCTGGAGTCCATCAACCCCAAGACCCTGGAGAGCTACCGCAAGGAGCAGACGGTGCAGGACATCGCGGAGGCGGTGAAGGTACTGCACTCCTACCGCATCAGGGTGCACGGCATGTTCGTGCTGGGGTCCGATGACGATGACCTGGAGACCATCCGCGAGACGGTGCGCTTCGCACGCGGCTTGAAGATAGACACGGTACAGTTCCTTGTGCTCACCCCCCTGCCCGGCACCGAGACCTACGACGAGCTGTGGCGCCAGGGGCGTATCCTGGTGGAGGACTGGTCGAAATACAGCGGCCACCACGTGGTGTTCAGCCCCTCCAAGATGACCCCCTACCAGCTGCAGAAGGAAGCTTCCATCCGCTCCATGCGCCGCTTTTATTCCCTCTGGCAGTGCTGGAAACTGGGGCTTCGCTTCCGCTGGTGGGATTTCATCATCTACGCTTATGCCCATCATTCCATAAGCCGCTGGCGCTCGCTAAACCGCGAGTTCCTGCGGGACCTCAAGCACAAGCACTTCCGGCTGCGGCCGCGCTCCCCCCTTCCGCCCGTGGGGAACCTGGACCCCGACGCCGGGGGCACCTGAGCGACTTACGTCTTACCCGGCCTTCCTGCCCGCCGATCAAGGTTCAGGGGAAGGAAGAACCTGGTTTATCTGGAATTTTATTTGTAGAATCTTAATATCTTAATATATATATGGGCAGGGTGGCGTCTTCGGCGCCTGGCCCGGGCCCGCATGAACGGGGAAATGGATTGCCGTGCTGAGGTGCTGACTTGGAGCTCAAGGTAGGTTGCTGCGGATTCCCCCAGGCCCGCCAGATCTATTATGAGACCCTGCCCCTGGTGGAGCTGCAGAAGACCTTTTACCAGCTCCCGCGGGTCAAAACGGCCCAGAAGTGGCGCCATGAATCCCCTCCCCATTTCGAGTTCACCCTCAAGGCCTGGCAACTCATCACCCACCGCCCATCCAGTCCCACATACAAGCGCCTTACCCATCCCATACCGGAGGAGCTTCGCGATGCCTACGGCTCCTTCAAGCCTACGCCGGAGAACTTCGCGGCATGGCGCGAGACCATGGAGGTGGCTAACGCCCTGGACGCGGAGATAGTGCTTTTCCAGACTCCCGCCACTTTCACTCCCGGCCCCAAGAACATCGCGCAGATGCGAGAGTTCCTGTCCACCATAGAACGAGGCCGCCTTCAACTGGCCTGGGAGCCCCGTGGCCACTGGGATCCGGAGGAGGCGGGCAGATTATGCCGCGAATTGGACCTCCTGCATGTCGTCGATCCCTTCCAGGGCAGGGAGAAGGCGGGGCAGGTCATATACTGGCGGCTGCATGGCATCGGAAGCTATCGCCACCGTTACACCGACCAGGAGCTGGGGAAACTTGTGACCATGTTGCGCAGGAGCAAAAAGAAGCGCGCTTACGTGCTCTTCAACAACATCTACATGTGGGAGGACGCCCAGCGCCTGCTGGAGATATGGAGGAAACGCGCCTGAAGGGGCGTGCCTCGGCCCTAATCGCCGCCCCGCACCCTCTCCGCAAGCTCGCCCACGAAAGACCGCGCGTCCTCGAGACACGCGGCGGAGGTGAGGGGGTCGGCTTCCACCTCCCCGCCGGAAACACGACGGTAAAGACCGGCCACGATGGGAAGCGAGCGCTGGTTTTCCTTGCTCAACCCAAGGCGCGCCAGGCTCTCGCCCAGGAAGGCTTCCACCACGTCACGCCAGCTCGAAAGCCCCCTTCCCGCGTCCAGGGTGGCGCGCGCGGCATATATCATGGCCAGAAAAGCGCTGGCCACCACCTCTTCCCCCATGCCCGCGAGCATGAACTCCCCCGCCATGGCCAAAGCCATTTCGGCCTGATCCAGCCAATCCACCGCAGGGTCATCGAACTCGAAAACGCCGATCACTCTCTCTCCCGGTTCGCCAACAGGCCCTCCCGGCTCCATCACGACCTCGCTGGAGACCTTGGCTCCCGCATATATTCTGCCTCGCAGCGTCACCATCGCTATCCGGGGTTCTTGGCCCCAAGGAGCAGGTCGCTCGGGGGCAATGGATGGACGAGGGCCTCCGCTGTGCCCTGGCCGCAAGGCCGTTCCCCGCTCCTTTAACCGTCTCCGCCATCTCATTCCCACCCTAACACAACACTCCCACCCTAACACAACA
>JACVJG010000017.1 GCA_015711875.1 Candidatus Solincola jinzensis
TGAAAGATATATACACGTATAGGGCTGGACTTGATGCCGCCTGGGAGGCATCGGCTCGCATGGCGTGAGAAAAGTGCGTAAAGGCGGATGAGGCAAGAAAGGCGCGCGAAGGAGGATGAGGATGGTTTCCGAGCGACAGGGGGGATGGACGGCGAAAAAGACGCTTGCGGTGGTCATCCCCGTATGTATGGCGATAGCGGCGGTGGCGGTCGCGCTGGTGTTGACGCTGGGCGGCAAAGACGACTCCGGCGGGACGGAGAAGAAGGACACGGCGAGCGAAGAGATGATGCTGGAGACCTACGAGCAGATCAAGCAAGAGGCCGAGAAGGCGGTCTCGGAGATGGATGATCTGGAGTCCGAGGAGGCGGCCTCCGATCCCGACGTCTATGCTCAGGAACTGGAGGAGGCAGAGGCGGCCTACGAGCAACTCTACAATGACCTTGAGGAAGCCACCTCTTACGCCGTCGAGGTGACGGAGGAATATGCCGAGCTTTATGAGTACATATATGAGTACTATGACTATCTATATGACATGACCGAGCAGGCAACGCAGGAGATAGACTACCTTCTCTCCCTTGTGCCCACCATGGAGGAGATCGAGCAGATGCAACAGCAGGCCGAGCGCCTGAAGAACCTCCCCGCAGGCGGCAAGTACCAGGAGATCCTGGCCCAGCTGCAGCGCAACGCCCAGAAAGCCCTCTCAAGCCTCGAGGGCAAGCAGCCACCTTCCGGCTTGGGCGTCTACGGGGAGGAGATGAACGAGCTGGCGGAGGAGCTGGAGTCAATATCGCAGCAGATGGCCAAGTCCCTCGCCTCCGGCGACAAAGCCGCCTACGGAGCCCAGCTCGAGGAGATGAGCGCGGCCATCGCTCAAGCTCAGCAACAGCTCATGGCGGGCGTCGATTCACTGGTCTCCGGGTATGCTTCCATGCTTTCGCAGCTGGAAGCTTCCATCCAGTCGGCTCTGCCCTAGAACCCTCCCTATCCGGATACGGCCCCCCGTCAGCGTGTGGGGGGCCTTTTCGCTGTTTGCTACTGATGGCATCATCGTGGCACTTGGATCGACAGACTGATGGCAGCCCGTCCCGAACATGGATTTTCGCTGTTTTCTCTAGGTACGGCCTTGCGGCACGGCGGTAGTCCCCGGCGGCGATACGCGGGGCGGAGGACCCCGGCAAAAGACCTCCTGTCATCCTATCTATATTGTGCTGCCAAGAAAAGGACCCCATGGCCGGCGTCGACATGGAGGCGCGAGAAATGAAAAATGGAGAGCTCGAGAGCATCTGCGCGGCCGACTCTGCCCGGTGCCCTCGAGCCTCCACGCCGGAAAGAGGGGTTTCGGCGTCAAGCGTTTACTACCGTTCGCTCCTCTCCGGCCCCGATAAGGTTCTTTATGAATTCCAGCAGCGCTCCGTTATCGAAAGGTTTGGCGAAACATTGCGTCACCCCCGCCCGCAAGGCCTTGTCCTCGATGTCCTCCTTGGGAAGTGCGCTCAGGATTATTATGGGTATGGTAAAGGTCTTGGTGGACATCTTCAGCCTCTCCACCACGCTGAAGCCATCCCCGGCCGGCATCCTCACGTCCAGGATGATGAGGTCTGGCTTGATCTTGTGGGCGCTCATCACCGCCGACGTGCCGTCAAAGGCCGCGTAAACGTCATATCCCTCGAGGGCGAGGTTCACGCTCAGAATCCTTACCAGGACCTCATCGTCGTCTACTATGAGGATCTTTTTCTTCTCCATCTCGTAACCCCTCTTTCGCATCCTCGCGTTCCGGCAGTATTTGTATCGATGCAAAGGCCGGAAGCGGCCATCCCGCCGGAGAGGGATTCCCGCCTGCCATGCGGGGTATTGATGCGGTCCCAGGCCAGTGTAATCAGGGAAGCAGAGCCTCAGGTATGCTGTCGCCTTTCCACCGGATCCATCCATAAACAGAAAGGCTTTTCAGGCACTTCAGTCCATGCCGCCACTGGTACTTCTTCCTCAAGAGAGGCGCGTCAAACGGGCGTTACCTCTTCGAGAGGTCGCGGTCGCGCCCCGACCGCCACTGGTATGCCGGTCAGCAGCCTGAAAACGGCCATGGCCTGGCATAGGATAAACACCAGGAAGGTGGGTTTGCGATTTGCAATAATTGTACTGTGACGTCAACGATGCTTCAGCGGCGCATGCGGAAGGTGCCGCGCTGGGCGTACGGGGAGTAGGCCTCGCCCTGGGGCTCGGCCACGAACTCCCCCGTGATCTCGGTGAAACCCGCCCCCACCTGCCCCACCAGGTAGATCTCCGCCGGCACCGCGCCCTGCGAGGGACCCAACTTCACCATCACCAGCATGGCGGCGGCGAAGGAACCCGTTCCTTTCTCCCAGACGTACTCGCTCTCCTTGATCAGGAAGACCTGCTCGTACTCGGGCGGCGTGGTTATCTTGCCATTCTCCTCAAATCTGAGATGGCAGTTGGAGAGCCCGTAGGCGGACCCCGTCATGTCCAGCACCCAGTTGCCCAGGATATCGCCGTAGCCCTGGGGCGGCGGGGGCTCCTCGCCGCCTCCCACCGGGTCGGGGAACTCCACCACCAGGCCGGGAGGGTTCGAGCCCGGCGCCGGCGCGGGGGCGGGAGCGGGAGAGGCCGGCGCGGTGGCGCCTCTGCCCTGCCCGCCATCCTGGGCGGTCGTTGGGTATGGGGCCGGAGCTTCTTCCGCCTGCCCAACGCCGGGAACCGCCGAGCCGCCAGCCAGCGTCTCTTCCCCCGCCGCCTCGGCCGCCAGGTTTTCCTCCCCTCCGCGGGACGGCAGGTACCATAACAAGGACAGGGCCAGGGCGGCGGAGAGCAGCGAAGCCAGGGCGAGGACCCAGGTCCTCCTGCCCCTCCAGCGTCCCGTGAAAGTGAAGCGGCCCCCCGGCTCCAGCTCCATATGCCCTCACTCTACGCTGTAGAACTTAGGCGGCTCGCAACAAGCGCCGCCGCTCCATCGACGCTTCAACCGTTTACCACGCTTTAGTGAATGCATTTGCTTCTACTCTACCATCAACCCCGATCAACAATCCAAAGCTGTGCGCTATCAAGTCTGCGGGACAAAGACTGCCGGATAAACCTCCGGCCTTTCCGGGGGCAGATTCTCAGACTCCTTCTATATCCGCAAGCCTCTTAACGTATTTCACCTTTTCCTCCAGGTCGGCGAGGCGGTAGATCATGATGCGCTGCGCCTGGGGGGAACCGGCGCCGTGCACGCTCTCGGTGAGGTAGGCGGCAGCGCCGCATCCCATGGTCATGTTCTCGATGAACTTCAGCACCTTGATGCGGTCCAGGGTGGGGATGTCCGCGGAGCCCTTTAGGTATTTCTCGAGATACGGGGCTACTTCGGGGTTCTCGAAGTCCTTCTGGGAGGGCATGGTGACCACGAGGCCGCCGGCGATGTCCTGCAACAGGCGCGAGATCTCGAAGGGGAAGCGGGTGACGTTGTGCTTGCAGATATTGGCAAGGAGCACGTCCACCAGGTAGCAGCCCGAGGGAGTGGCCTCGCCCCGCGCCGAGCAGGCGATGCCGCATGAGAAGAGGGTCTCGTTGAGGTGGATCATCTCCGTGATCTTGTCGCGCACGTGGCTCACGCGGTCTATCCCGCTATAGAAGGCCGCGAGCTGCGCCGCCCCCACCAGCACGTCGCCCACCCCCACCTTGCACCCGCCGTAGCTCTGGCGGTGGTAGGCGGCGAAGCGTTCCACCACCTTGCCGCTGTGCTCATACTCACCGCACATGAACACCCGCTCCCAGGGAACGAAGACGTCGTCGAAGACCACCAGCGCCTCCTGGCTCCCGTATCTGGGATTGCCCACGTCCATGGGGCTGCCCTCCAGCTTGCGGGTGTCGGAGGGCTGGCGGCCGAGGATGAAGGTGATGCCCTCGGCATCGGCGGGGACGGCGAAGGACACGGCGTAGTCACTCTCGCTCTCGCGCATGGCAGTGGTGGGCATGACCAGGATCTCGTGGGAGTTGATGGAGCCCGTCTGGTGGGCTTTGGCGCCACGCACCACGATGCCGTCGGCCCGGCGCTCCACCACGCGCACGAACATGTCGGGGTCGGGTTGCTCGGCGGGGCGCAGGGAGCGGTCCCCCTTCACGTCGGTCATCGCCCCGTCAACCACCAGGTTCTCCTCCTGGATGAAGCGTATGTATTCCTTTAGGCGCTGGTGGTATTCCGTGCCCCGGTCCTGGTCGCACTCGTAGGTGACGGAATAAAGGGCGTTGATGCCGTCCATGCCCACGCAGCGCTGGAAGCAGGTGGAAGTGCGCCTACCCAGCAGGCGCTGCATGAGCACCTTGTTCACCAGGTCCTCCGTTGACTGGTGGATATGGGCGAAACGGCTCACGCGCTCGCCCGTGAGGTGCGACCTCGCGAAGAGAAGCTCCTCCGCCTCGGGCTCGTCGCCCAGGTTGAAGGTCTCGGCCACGGCGTTCATGGAGGGCCTGATCATGGGATGGTCCACGGGGTTCTCCACCCTCTCCCCCATGACGTAGATCCTGCGCTCAAGCCCGCGCAGGCTCTCTATATATGCTTCTGGGCTGTCGATCTTCATCTTCTTCATCCCCTTTCCGAGAGAGCCTACCGCCCTCTCCCGAAGACCAGCGGCTTTTTCCCGTCGCCTTCCCGCAACAACCTCTCGCCCTCTTGCGGGTAAAGGCCTTCTTCGGGGAGGGAAGAGACCCCTCTCTCCCCGCAAGTTACCATCCAGGTTATGAGTGTAACCCATAGCCGCCGCCGCGGTGAATAACCGCCGTCATCCAGACATCAGGGTCAAGCCTCGCCGGGTGCCTCAACAGACATCAGGGTAAGGACTCGCCATGAGGCATCAGCAGGCAATCAGGACCAGGTCTTGCCAGGCTGACCGAGGATTTAGACCCAGCAGAGGCAGAGCACGCGTTTGTTCGGCATCAAGCAGGTGTTTTCCAGTATGTATTCATCGTTCTCATTATTCTCGGTTGGCCTTTCTTCTTTTTTCCCAGGCACCGGGCGAGGCTCGACCCATTGCCAGACACCCTTGCCAAACATGGCGGGCTTGACGGGAGAAGAGGGGCAGATTATAATTCATTTTGTGAAATAACTAGGGGGCGTCATGGACCGCGACAGCATATTCTCCCATCTTCCCGAGATCGAGAGGTTGTACACCCTCTTCGATTACACCACCACCCTGTGGGAAGCCAAGGAACTCTCCCTTTACCACGTGGACAAAGTGGAGTTCTACCTCCTGCTCATCATGCGCTTCCGCGAGGACCTGCGCATGAAGGACCTGGCGGAGCTGCTTTCCCTGAATAACTCCACCCTCACCCAGGTGGCGAACCGTTGCGAGAGAAAAGGCCTGGTGAAGAGGGTTAAGGGGACTGAGGACAAGCGCGAGACCATCCTCAAGTTCACCCCCAAGGGGCGCAAGCTCATCGACAACATCGTCAGCCACCGCCAGGCCCTTTTCTTCCCGGTTTGGGAGAAGGTGAGCGAGGAGGACATCAGGGGCTTTCTCAACGTGCTGCGCACAGTGGTGGAGACGCTGGAGGACCGGGTAGCTTACCTGGAGCACCTCAAGCGCCCATGGTGACCGGCACTTGGTCAGAAATGTGGGAGATATAGTACATATTATGAACTTTTGTTCTACCTGGCGGGCTAACGCGACCATCCGCGCTCTCCCAAAGAGATGGAACATGGCATGCGGCATTGAGAGGAAGCACGGCTGTATGTGTCGGGATGCCTGCATCCCGGGTTGCATAAAGGGGGCGCAGGAAAAGGAAACCTGAAGTAGAACCTCCGTCTGGCACGGAGAAAGCAGCGTGATGATAAGGGTAAGCGCGCTAGAGGAAAGGGGGAAGGAGATGAAAGCGGCTGTCTGGCACGCGCAGCGCGACATGAGGATCGAGGACATCCCGGAGCCCGAGGTTGGGCCGGAGGACGTGAAGATCAAAGTGGCCTACGCGGGCATATGCCACACCGACGTCTACGAGTATCTCTACGGCCCGCAGACTATTTTCAACCCGCCGCTGGCCCTGGGGCACGAGTTCTCCGGCGTGGTGGAGGAGGTGGGGGAGAAGGTGACCGGGCTGGCCAAGGGCGACCCAGTGACCGGCCTGCCCTACTATCCCTGCTGGGAATGCGCCTACTGCAAGCAGGACCTGTGGAACCTGTGCCCGGGCGCCCGGGCCCACGGCATGCACATCCACGGCGCCTTCGCCGAGTACGTGCCCCTGCACTACAAGGGGGTCTATAAGCTCCCGGAGGGGGTGAGCCTGGAGGAAGCCGCCACCGTGGAGCCCACCTCGGTGGTCTACCGCGCCGTGAAGCGCTCCGGGCTGAAGCCGGGCGAGAGCGTGCACATCGTGGGGGCGGGACCGGTGGGTTTGCTGCTCGCCAATATCGCGAAATACAAGGGGGCAAAGAATATCGTGGTCAGCGAGCCCCTGGAGGCGCGGCGGAAGAAAGCCCTGGAGATGGGGGCCACCCACGTCATAAACCCGGAAGCCGAGGACGTCATCGGCAGGGTTTACGAGATCTGCGACGGCATAGGCGCGCACGTCAGCTTCGACTGCGTGGGCAGTGCGGCCACCCTGGACACCGCCGTTTACTCCACGCGCCGCAACGGCCGCGTCGGAATCCTTGGCTTCGGCTTTTACGAATCGCCCACCTACCCCCTCATGCTGCTGGCCGCCTTCGCCGGCGAGTATACTTATTTCGCCACCCTGGGCTACAACGTGGAGATGAAAGAGGTGGTAGAACTGGTGGGAAAGGGCGAGCTGCACCCGGGCCAGGTGATCAGCGACGTCATCCCCTTCGAGGATATCGTGGATTTCTTCGACCATTTCGAGGAGAACCGCCGCAACCACCTCAAGGTGCTGCTCAAGATAGGGTAAAGATAGCCGCCATGACCCAGAGAGCTTTATACGATAACCGTTCGGGGCGGCTCACGATGGCAGGATGGGGTAGGTGAGAGAACATGTCATTCATCAGGTTACAGGATTACCCCGGGGAGCTTTCAGATCGGGTGAGCTTCTCCCGGTGCAAGCCCATGTTTTCCGGGCTTAAAGCGATGGCCGCGTGAGAAGGCTTATAACGACAAGGCCTGGCAGGTGATGACCATGACCCTTAAGGAATTGCTGCAATCGCGGGCAGCGGAGACGGGCGACCGCCCGGCGGTCATTTACAAGGACCAACCGATCTCATATCGCGAGCTGGAGGCGAGAGTGGTGCGCTTCGCCAACGCCCTGGCGGGTCTGGGGGTGGGGCGCGACGACAAAGTGGCCATCATGCTCAACAACTGCCCCGAGTTCATCGTGGCCTATTTCGCCTGCGCTTACCTGGGAGCGGTGGCGGTCCCCGTGAACATCTTCTACAAGGAAAGGGAGCTGGAGTTCCTGCTGCGCGACTCGGATGCCGTGGCCCTGGTGGCCACCCCCGCCTTCGCGGAGTTCTTCTCCAGGATCGAGGAGAAGCCGCCGCTCTTCCGGCACCTCATCGTCACCGCGCCCTACCCCGAGGGGTTGCTCTTCCAGGAGCTGGAAGACGGCGCCACGGACGCGCCGGTGGAGGCCGCGGTGAGCGAGGACGACGTGGCCGAGATCCTCTACACCTCCGGCACCACCGGGGTCCCCAAGGGGACCATGCTCACCCAGGGCAACCTCTTCTTCCACGCCGACGCCATCATCCAGGTGCTGGAACTGGCGGAGGAGGACCGCGCCCTCATGGTGGTGCCCATGTTCCACGGTTACGGTATCACCGTCATGCTCTGCTGCTTCCGGGTGGGGACCTGTTTCGTGCTCCTCGACCCCTTCAACCCCGAGGAGGTCTTTCAGGCCGTAGAGAGGCACCGCGTCACCTTCCTGCCCATGGTGGTGGCCATGTACTTCATGCTCTACCACCACCCCGACCGGGATAAGTACGACCTCTCCTCGCTGCGCATCGGCATCTCAGGGGCCTCGGCCATGCCGGCGCAGCTCATGAAGGACGCTTCCGAGGCCTTCGGGATCAAGATCCTTGAGGCCTGGGGGCTCACGGAATGCTCCGCCTCCGCCACCATGCAGCGCATGAACATGCCCTACAAGGAGGGGAGCGTGGGCCTTCCCCACCCCGGGGTGGAGGTGGGGGTGATGGACGACGAGGGCAACCTCCTCGGGCCCAACCAGGTGGGAGAGCTGGTCATCCGGGGTCCCCTGGTGATGAAAGGATACTACAAGCGCCCGGAGGAGACGGAGGCGGCGCTGCGCGGCGGCTGGCTGCATTCCGGGGACATGGGATATTACGACGAGGACGGCTACTTCTTCATGGTCGACCGCAAGAAGGAGATGGTCAACGTGGGGGGCGAGAAGGTCTTCCCCCGCGAGGTGGAGGAGCTTATGTACACCCACCCCGCCATCGCCGAGGCGGCCCTGGTGCCGCAGCCCGACGCCCGGCTGGGCGAGATACCAGTGGCGGTGGTGGCCCTCAAGCCCGGCGCCTCCCTCAGCGAGGGCGAGCTGGTGGATTTCCTCTCCGACAAGCTGGCCCGCTTTAAGGTGCCGCGCCGGGTGGTGATCATGGAGAGCCTGCCGCGCAACCCCATCGGCAAGATCGTCAAGAAGGAGCTGGTGCGCATGCTCCAGGAAGAGACCGGTTACTGATGAGGCCGCGGCAGGATCCGATGCCTGGTTCGCATTCCGTCATGCGACAACCGTCGCCGTTTACGCGTCTGGAAGAGGATCTGGGAAGATTCGGTAGAATGCTCTTCGGGCGATCAGGGCAGGGAAACATGCCTGTCACTGAAGGCCTGCCTTCGTTGTTAACCAGCAGGGTCCCGCCAAAGGACCGTGGCGGCCAGCGCAGCCTATTTCGAACATGCCCGATGGGTGGGTTCGCCATCCCGGAACGCGGGGATATGTGCTTCGGGCGGCTGGATTAGAAACAGGCCGAGCGAGCAAAGGGTGTCCACTGGGAGGGAAAATGGAGTTTGAGGAAACGATCGAAAGGCTGGTGGAGGCGGTCCGCGACCCTCATGCACTTCTGAGGAAAGCCACAGAGGAGGGGCGAGGAGTGGTCGGCTATTTCTGCAGCTATGTCCCTGCGGAGCTCATCCACGCCGCGGGTTTCACCCCCATGCGGCTGCTGCAGGGTCCGCCCCCCGGCGAGTTGGCCGGCAGGTACATGCAGCCCTTCTGCTGCTCTTTCGCCCGCAGCCTCCTGGAGGGGCTGGGCAACGGGACCTATGCCTACTTATCCGCAGTGGTCATGCCCCACACCTGCGACACCATCCGCAACCTCTCCGACCTCGTGGAAAGCGCCGCGCCCGGGATACGCGTGTTCCGCCTCATGGTGCCCACGGTGACCGAAACCCCCGAGGCCCTGGAGTTCATGGTCGAGGAGCTTTCCACCCTCAAGGACGAGCTGGCAAAGCTTGCCAGCCGGGAGGTGGGTGACTGGGAATTGCGCAAGAGCATCGCGCTTTACAACCGCTGCCGCTCCGCCCTGGCGGGGCTGCGCGCCCTTGATCTCGGCAACCGCGCGTTGTACGCGGCATATCTGGCTTTTCAGCTCATGGACCCTGAGGATTTCCTCGACCTCCTCGCCCCCCTCTCACGCCTATCGGGCGGCGGAGGAACATGGTGCCCGCCCTCTTCCCGCCTCTCATCCCCGACCTTCTCGTCCCCGCCCGCAGATGGGAAGGGGCCGACCGCGCCTCCTTCAAGCCCACACGCGGACTTTTCACAAGCGTCCGAAGGCAGGCAAGTTCCGCAGGAGACCACCTCCGGGCCGTGCATGCATTCATGGCCGCCCGGGGCGCGAGGGCACGGCGAGCGTGCAAGTTGGGATGCGAGTGGAAGAGGGCTGGCCAAGATAGCGATAGTGGGCGGGCCGGTACCGGAGCTGGAGGTCTTCGACCTCATGGAGGAGTACGGCATGCGGGTAGCCTGGGATGACCTCTGCACCGCCTCCCGCTTCGCGAGCGGGTTGACGGTGGAGAACGGCAAGCCCCTGCGGGCCCTGGCGGAGCGTTACCTGAGAAGGCGCCCCTGTCCCACCAAGCTGGATGTGAGCGGCCGCAGGGAAGAGGACATCGTGAAAGGTGTCCGTGCTTCGGGGGCGACAGGGGTGGTCTTCGCGCAGCAGGCCTTCTGCGAGTTCCATTCCTTCGATTACCCCGGCCTCAAGGGGCGCCTGGACGCCGAGGGCATACCCTCTGTGCGCCTGGACCTGGAGTCCCCTTTCCGGCCCACGGGACAGATGCGAACGCGACTACAAGCCCTCTCCGAGATGATGGGGGAAGGGGGGTGAGAAACTTGGCGGCGCGGCGGAAACTGCCCTGTGAGGAGGCAATGAAGGAGATCATGACCACCTATTACACCGAGGCTTTCACCTCCGACAAACCCAAGGCCTGGGTGACCTCGGGGGCCCCGGTGGAGATCCTGCTGGCGGCCGACGTCATCCCCATCTTCCCCGAGAACTACGGCGCCATGATCGGGGCACGCCACATGGGGGGAGACCTATGCTCAGCAGCGGGGGACCTGGGTTTCGACGACTGCGTGTGCTCCTACGCGCGATGCACCATCGCCTCCACGGAAAGAGGAGTGGGTCCACTGGGAGCCCTTCCCAGGCCGGACCTCCTTTTAGCGTGCAACAACGGCTGCGGCACCATGTTCAAGTGGTATGAGGTGCTGAGCAAGCGTTTCAGCGTCCCTCTTCTCTTCCTGGACACGCCCTACTGCGACGGCGAGCCCACGCCGCGCGACCGCTCCTACCTGGTGTCCCAGCTCGAGCGCATCATCTCCGACCTCGGGGACATCCTGGGCCGCGAGGTGGACCGTGAGAAGCTCTGGCGCACTCTTCAGCTCTCCACCGATACCGCGAGACTGTGGGTGGAGATACAGGAGCTGCGCAAGGCGCGGCCCTCCCCCCTCAACTCGCCGGACATGTTCCTGCACATGGCGCTGATCGTCACCCTGCGGGGCACGGAGATAGCTTACAGATATTACCAGGACATGCTGGCGCAGGTGAGGGAGCGGGTGGAACGCGGGGAGGGCGCGGTGGAGAACGAGCGCTACCGCCTGCTCTGGGACCACATCCCGCCCTGGTACGCCCTGCGCGACTTCTTCGACTTCTGCGCCGACCTGGGGGCATGCTTCGCGGTGGATACTTACACCAACGTCTGGCAGGGGGAGTTCGACCCCTCGCGCCCCCTGGAAAGCCTGGCGGAATGCTACCAGAAGGTCATGCCCAACCTTCGCCTGCCCTGGCGGGCGGCCATGTACGTGGACTACATCCGGGATTACGCCATCGACGGTTTCGTCATCCACTCCAACCATTCCTGCAAGTCCTACTGCCTGGGGGAGTACGAGATCGCCCGGCGCATCACCGCGGAGACGGGGGTGCGGGGCGTCATCTTGGAGGCTGACATGGTGGACCCCAAGTTCTACTCCGAGGCGCAGGTCAAGCAGACCATGCAGGCTTTTCTGGAGTCGCTGGAATGAGGAGGTGAGTCATGGAATACGAAACGCTGCTCTACGAGACCGAGGGGCCGGTCGGTACCCTGACCCTCAACCGGCCCAAGTCCGTGAACGCCGTCAACCGGCGCATGATGGAGGAGCTGCTGGACTTCTGGGAGCGGCGCCAGCAGGACTTCGACACCAGCGTGATCATCCTTACCGGAGCGGGCGAGAAGGGTTTCTGCGCCGGCTTCGACCTCAAGGACGCCACCGAGGGTTACTCCGCGGAGGGCATGACCCCGGAGAACATCTACCGCAAGCAGGCGCGTTTCTCGGGCATCCTCAAACTCATGCGCACCTGCCCACAACCCATCATCGCCGCCGTGCACGGCTACGCCATGGGCGCGGGCATGTCCTTCGCCATGGCCTCGGACATCCGCGTCGCCAGCCGCGACGCGGTGTTCTGCGCCGCCTACATCAACATCGGGGTGGGCGGGGCTGACCTCGCATCGAGCTACCTGCTATGGCGCCTGGTGGGCTTCGGCAAGGCGGCGGAGATGTGCTACACCGGCGACCGCGTGCCCGCAGAGGAGGCCCACCGCATCGGGCTGGCGGACCGCCTGTGCGAGCGGGAGGAACTCTTGGCCCAGGCCAAGGCCCTGGCCCAGAACCTCGCCTACAAGAGCCCCTTCGCCCTGCACCTCACCAAGGAGGCCTTGAACGCGGGGCTCAACGCCTCCAGCATGGACGAGGCGCTGATGATGGAGAACCGCAACCAGGCCTATATGCTCACCATGCAGCTCATGAAGTACCTCGAGCAGCAGCAGGGTTCGGCCAATCAGTGATGATCGCCATGTATGCGCTGGACTCCGGCAACGCGATTGTTCAATGCGGCAATGGGAGGAGCGCGTTCGCATCGAAAACGGTGCTTCTGCGCATAATTGTCGGGGGAGCGTAAAGGATCGTTGCCTGAAAGCCCGGCAGCCGCCGCGAGAGCGGCACTGGCATACCCGGGGCAGGAGGAGAACAGCCAGGTCGAAAAGCCGGGTTTTCAGCCTGAATAAAAATGGCCGCTAAAGGCTGGGGTCTTGGAAGACGAACAAGAAAGCGGCGCCTTTGACTTTCAGGTCGAAGCAGACGCTACAGCAGAATAGAGTTCAGAGGAGGCGCGATCATGAAGCTCTTCAAGGCCTATGTTTTAGCAGCATTGCTGATCATCGCCCTGGTATTCGTTCTGGTGACCGTTTCTTTCTATGGCATCTCGGATCCCGACTCCAGGGGCATGGTGATCGCCTTTGACTCCTTGTGGGTATTATGCGCGGCGCTGGCGGCAGCGGCGTTAACGCAGCTTCTCCTGCGGTTCGAGCGCGGAGAAGCCGCGCAACGCATCTGGTCGCTGATACTTCTCGGAGCCCTGCTCAGACTCGCCGGAGATATCTCGTGGTTCGTCTATGAGGCGGTGAAAAACGCCGAGGTGCCTTACCCTTCCGTGGCAGACTATTTCTGGCTGGCATCCTACATTCCCTTTTTTATAGCCATGGTCGCACTCATCACCGGTTACCGCAGGCTGGGGCTGGGGTTCAGAAAATGGTCGCTCGCGGCGGTGATCCCTTTGTCGCTGGCCATCCTGGCCATCGTGACATGGAAAGTGGTCACGCCAATCTTCAGCGACGCAGAGGCGGCGCTGGTGGACAAGATCGTCAACCCCATATACATCTACCTGGATTTTTTTATCTTCGTGCCGGCGCTCCTGGTTACCCTGGCTTTTTCTAAAGGCGTGCAGGGACGCCCCTGGCAGCTCATCTCCTATTCCTTCATGCTCTTCGCGGTCTATGACACCGTTTACGCTTACCTGAGCTGGAACGGCCTCTATTCCTCAGGAAGCCATCTCGATATCCTTTGGGCCTCAGCCTACCTGCTGTTGGCCGTAGCCGCCGCCTACCAGTATTCGCTCATGCAGCGAGCCTGATCCGCGCAGAGCGCGGGAAGCAACCCAGATGATGCCGCCGCGGGCACGTGGAGCCCTTGAGAGTCTTGACAACATCGAAAGGCCTTCATCCACCTGAGTGGGTAAAGCACTGGCGCAGGTATGCGTCATATGCTCAGAAGTCTGGGCAATATCGAAAGGTTTTCATCATCTCCATCCGGAATAATGTTTATGAGGGGTAAGCGCGAGATCTCAGAACGGATAGTGAAACGCAAAAAGGAGAGCCAGCCACCATGCTCTCGCTTTTGGCCTCGGCGGCACACATAACGAGCATTGATGCTGAATCCGCGCACGTTCCCTTATCATTCACGGGCGGTATTCAGTCACCCGCCGTATCGTGCCAGTATCCGAGCATAGATGCATTCATGAATGTGAACGATGAATACGGCGATCTCGAGACAAGACTCATTTGATCCGCCGTGATGACACTATAGCCATCCCGTCTCATGTAAGGAGGTAGATAATGGACCTGGTGGAGAAACTGGACCACGTGGCTTTCGCAGTGAGGGACAAGCGCCGGGCGGCCAATTACCTCACCAACGTGCTGGGGGCCAGGGAGGTCTTCGACATGGAGTGGGGCGGCTTCCGCTTCACTACCTTCATCATGGGCTCCGGCAGCATGCTGGAGCTGGTATACTCCGACGACCCCGGCAACTTCGTCAACCGCTTCATAGAAAAGCACGGTGAGGGTGTGCACCACCTCACCTTCAAGGTGCGCGACATCGAGGAGATGGTGGAGCACCTGCGCTCACGCGGCCTCAACCCCTTCGACATCAACACCTCCAACGAGCTGTGGAAGGAGTGTTTCCTCCACCCCCGGGAGGCTATGGGCACCCTTATCCAGTTCGCGGAGTTCCCCGAGGAGGAGTGGATAAAGATCTGGGAACAGTCGAGGAAGTAGAAATCAGAAACGCTAATTGATGACCTCGAAGAGTTCCATGGGCCCTTTCTTCAGGGAGATGACCTCACATCCCTCCTGGCCGGGGGCTTCGTCGCCCCATTGGAACCATCCCGGCCGGCTGTGCCGGGCGAACAGCTCCAGGTATGGGCCGGGGCTGCAACGCTCGATTATATCGTAGAGCTCATCCGGCTTTCTGGAGTGTTCGCGCTTCCTGCTGCGAATGATGTTGACCTGGGTTCTCCCCGGCTTAGCGGTCCTGAGGTTGCCCCGCACGCCGAAAAGCACTAGTTCTGTGACGTTGCGGAAATAAAATCCGACGCCACGTCCATCAGGGCCGCCATCCTTGCGGATCTTGTACCATACCAGGTTGGTCTTGTAAGTAAAACCCCAGCTCTTCATGACCTCGAGCCCCTCTAGAATCAGGGCATTCGGGACCCAGAGATAGAGATGGCTCTGAGGCGCCGCAATCTGGGAAACCGGCAGCTCCGCTATCTCTCGCAGGGACATAGTGTCGTATCTCTTCAACCTCTTGTGCTCCGGCGCCATTTTCCCGGTTCTGTTCATAAACTGCCATGGCGGATCGGCAAGGATGGTGCCGAATCTTCCCGGCCCCAGCTCAAGCAAATCACCTGGAACGTTTCCTACGGATTTATTGATTTCCCTTTCCTCAATCCTCAACGTACAACCTCCTGGAGATG
>JACVJG010000018.1 GCA_015711875.1 Candidatus Solincola jinzensis
TTCTGGGAAGATCGCCGCCATAGCGCTGGAGGACAAGGCCACGGCCCAGGAGATGTTCGACCTCTGCAACCGCAGCTTCAACCGCATGTGGTTCCTGCGCCGCGTGGCCATCAACTACGCGCCGGAGGCCACTCGCGGCCTCGCCTTGACCACCGCCATCGGGGCGGTGGCGCGGTCTGACCTGCTTGGCAAGATGCAGGGAATAAGCCTGAGAAGGATGATACCCGGTTTCCTTTTGCTGGAGAGGATGGATAAGTACGCCAGGTACATCGACATTTAGGAGGAAGCTATGGCGAAGAAGGACGGTCCCATTCATATCGTGGGCGCGGGCCTGGCGGGGCTCACGGCGGCCATAAACCTGGCGCGCGAGGGCAGGGAGGTCATCGTGCTCGAGAAGGGTAAGCGCGTGGGAGGGCTTGCCATTTACAACCCGTCTCCGCACGGCACCCCCATGGACGCGGACGCCATGTCTCGCTACGTGGGCATCGACCTCAAGCCGGCCATGGTGCGTTTGACCGAGGGATATCTCGTGGTGTGGGGCAAGCGTTACAAACTGCGGTTCCCTCCCAACGTGCAGTCCTGGATGATAGAACGGGGGCCCAGGAAATCCTCCATGGACCATTATCTTTACCGTATCGCCATCGAGCATGGGGTGAGGTTCGAGTTCGACCAGGCTGTGGTCACCGACCGGCAGGTGAGCGAATTGCCGCGCGGCAGCATCATGGCCACCGGCCTGCATGGCGACGGTTTCGAGGCCGCGGGGGTTCCTTACCAGCCGCTGTACGGGTATTTCGCCAAGTGCCGCGTGCCCTGGCAGGAGGCGAGGGTCTCCTTTTACTTCGACGATTACAGCCCCGATTACGCCTTCACCTGCTCCGTGAACGGCATCGCCTTCGCCCTCATCTTCAACCGCCACCGGCCGGTGGCCAGGTGGGAGATGGAGAAGTTCGCCGAGCAGGCGACCCTCGAGGACGGCTATCCTTTCAAGGAGTTCCTGCCCCTGGGGGGCGGGGCCAAAGGGGGAGCCGCCGCCGCCCCCACGCGCTCCTTCTCCAACCCCAGGCTCTTCCACGGCGACCTCATTCTCGCCGGCACCTTGGCGGGGATGATGGACCCCGTGCTCTTCTTCGGCATGCATGGGGCCTTCGCATCAGGGAAGATCGCCGCGCGAGCTTACAGCGATCCCGCGGGCGCCTACGACGAGTTCAGGCGGCTCAACTGGACCTTCTATCCCTTGCTGGCGCTCAAACGCCTCATCGATCACAGCCCGAGGGAGTTGGTGCTCAAGTACCCCATGCGGGCAGCTCTGCCCTTTATGCCCCTGTTCGATCGTTTCGTGCAACGTTACGCATTTATGGTGAACGTCACCGGCTACGGCCGCATCTAAAGGGGTCAGGCCCGGACAAAGGACATCCATACCAAGTGGTCATCATCAGATGGAGTTGCGTTTATCAGGGTCCCTGGTTGATGGGGAAAAGCCTATCTATCGGTGTTCCGTCAACCTGCGTCTATTCTGCCATTAGATGTCCTTTGTCCGGGCCTGACCCCATTAGGAGGGAGGTTATAAATGAGCGTTATCGTCATCGGAGCTGGACCGGCAGGGCTCGCCGCCACCTATGAGCTGCGCAAGAAAGGGGTGGACGTCCTCTGTCTGGAGGAAAAGGAGGTGGCGGGCGGCCGAGCACGCGGCTACAACAAGGAAGGGTATCAGTTCGATCTGGGGGCGCAGTTCTCCGCCAACCTGTGTACCACCACCTTCCGCCTCTGCCGTGAGCTGGGCATGGAGGACGCCATCCAGGACTTCGACTTTATGGGCGCCATGTGGCGTAACGGCAAGCTCTATCCCATTCCCGCCACCATCAACCCCCGCGAGGCAGCGAGACACTGGCGGGAGATCATCAGATTCCGCGGATTGCCCTGGAAGGGATATCCACAGATGGCAAGGATTGCCTACCACATGCTCAGGCGCCGGCGCGATTTCGACTTCGAGAGCATGGACCCCGAGGCGGTTCTCGACCTGAGCGATATCAGCATCGAGGAATACGCCTTGCGCTATGGCGGGCGTGTCGCCCTGGACTATGTCTTCCAGCCATTGACGGCTTCCCTCACCCTGGGGGAGCCCGACCAGGTGGGAGCGGCGCACATCCTGGCTTTACTCATGGGGCTTATGCCCGGCTTGAAGTTCCTCAAGCGGGGCATCGGCTCCCTGCCCGCCGCTCTTTATAATGAGTGCAGGGACTCCATCCGTCTCTCCACCCCCGTGAACAAGGTGGTTTTGGAGGGAAAGAAGGTGAAAGGGGTGGAGACGCCGGAGGGGTTCATAGACGCCGAGGCGGTCATCTGCACCACCACCGCCACCACCGCCATGCGCCTTATCCCCGACCTCCCGGATACCCTGCGCAAGCCGCTGGAGACGGTGACCTACAGCTCCTGCGTGCACTTCATCTTCGCCCTCAAAGAGAGGCTGCTTCCCGAAGGTTGGTACGCGGTGACCTTTTCCCGCAACGAGGGATCCATCCAGCCTGGCTTCGCCGACGCCGGCGGCAAGTCGCCATACTTCGCGCCTCCCGGGGCAGGCCTGGTGCACTGCCTTACCTGGGGCAGGAGGGCTAAGGAGCTCAACCAGCTACCCCTGGAGGAGCTCAAGCGCATGATGATCAAGGACCTGCAGATGATCGTGCCCACCATGCCCGATGAGCCGTACATAACGGTGGCGGTACGCTGGGACGAGGCCATCTGCCTCGACCCCCCCGGCCAGGCGAGGGCCATTCACTATATGCGAAAGAACAACTATCGCGACGTGGAAGGGCTCTTCCTCGCCGGGGAGTACATGTACCTCATCTCCTGCGTGGAGGGGGCACTGCGCAGCGGTGTGGAGGCGGCAGAGGAAGTCACGCGCTAGCCGCCCTGCGCTGACCCGGCAGCGGCGCTTACCCGTGCCTGTGCACCTCATGCGTTCCGGTCGCCCATGGCGCCACCGGGTTAAAGGAACGATTCGCGAGAGAATCAGGAGGTCGCAAGGGGCGGATCCGGCGTCGTGACACGCGTAAGTGCTCGGCGATAGGGCAAGCCGCCTTCATGTCGAGCGGTGCAAGGATCATAAAAGGCAACATAGCCTTACGGCCGTTTTCCACGGTTGCAAATGCGAATCGTGCGATTACCGCTTCCAGCGCCCCGCTCCGCGTGACGTATCAGCTTTTCGGCGGAGACGCGAAGCGGAAGGTGAGCATCACCAGGAACCACTCCAGGCTGTATTTCGCCTGGCGTTTCTCCCAGAAATAGATAAGCAGTTCGAGCAGGACCACCGCAGCGATGCCGCACAGCAGGGCAGGGACCGCCCCATGAGGTCACCGATGTAGTACTTGCCGGTGATGAAATAGATCAGGGCCAGCGGCCATCCGATGAGCATGTAATGCAGGAAATAGAAGGTGAGCGAGAAATTGCTGGTACGGTTGTAGACGCTCGCAATGAAGCTCACCTTCTGCTTATCCCGCTTGTACACATCGTAGCAGTAGAAGAGGATGATGAAGACGGTGAGGGCCATGCCCAGCTGGAAGCAGATCATGGTGAAGGAGTCGGGGTAGAAGCTCAAGGGGCACACGAATCCTTTGATAATGGACGATTCCGGGCGCGCCCTCCCCGCGTACGCCCTGCCCAGCCCCATGCAGACCAGCAGGATCCCGATGATGATCAGGAAAGGCAGGTCGTGCCGCATGCGCTTGCTGACGATGCGGCGGCCCATCACCAAGCCCACCAGCGGGAAGAGGGACCAGGGGATGACCGGGAAGTAGCCGGTAAGGAAGAATCCCTGCACGATGTCCTTGGCCCGCCAGACCACCTCGAACTCCTTGGCGGGGTCGAGCAGGATGCCGGGCAGGTAGCGGGAGATCACCGGCACCTGGACGAACTGCCCTCCCCACACCGAGTTGAAATCGACTCCCCCGCGCAGCCAGGGGGTGGAGATAGCCAGCGCCGCGACGACGGCCAGGATGGACCACGAGGGCAGGAAACGGCAGAAATACAGCATGATGGTGGCGAAGCCCATAAGAGTCAGGATATCCCATTGCCATATCTGGTAGGGTCCTCAGGCGGCGGCCAGCATGAGCAAGCCGACCAGGAAGAGGAAACCCCCGCGGATGAGGGCCCGCTTGAAGAGGACGCGGTTGCCATCTTGCTTGTGCTTCTCCCCCGACAGCACCTGGCTCATGCCCATCATCATGAGGAAGCAGGCGGCCCCCCAATCGCCGAGGACATGGTTGAGGATGAAGTAGGGCCAGGTGTCCGCGGCGCCCTCGTTGCCGTAGAAGATCATGAAGTGGACGAGCACCATGCAGATGAGGGCGAAACCGCGCATGATGTCGATGGAAAGGATGCGTTCGCCTTTGTTTCCCGTATCGCCGCTCATCCGCCCGTCCTTTTATGCCGGCGCTCAACTTACTTCCTGTTCAGGCTATGGAGTGGACCCCAGGCCGTTCATATGTTTTTCCATGTATCGGAGACGGGGGTATTGGCCTTTAACGGAAGACCGGCCGCGGGTCGTGGACAGGTCGGCCGGCGCGCCGGAGGCTGGCCCGGGGCGCCGTCCGGGTCTTCCGCGGGGTTTTCCCGCGCGAGGCGCGGCGGACGCGATCCGCTCCGCGCAAGCGGGCAGCGGGCGGAAGGCCGCGCGATATGTCACGGAACCTGAGCCGCCGTGAGCCTTCCTCAAGAGCTGGCGCAGCGATAACGAGGCGTTAACCTCCTTGTGGTTGCCACAAAGGTACTTGGCAGGGAGTTTTCAGGAGCGGGCGCGGCGATAACGAGGCGTAAACGGCCAAGGCCGCGATGCCGCCGGCATGACGTGCATGATGCAGGTCAGGCAAAGTCGGCGAACAAGAACGGGCCACCGAGCGTATTTCAAAGAAAAGACCATGCGAACAAGAGCATGTTGACGCAGCTCAAGGAAGCTTGGGGGCGGGAATGAGAAAATGGACGCTGAGAGTGAAAGGGACGAAATGGATGCGTTTTGCGGGCGTGGCGATAAGAGTGATCATCGCTGATGCGGATAGCAGCATGCGCAGGATCGTAGGGTGGCAAGGTTGCGTTTTGCGCGCGTGAGCGTGAGCATATGAGCTAGATCCATGACAAATGGAGGAAAGCAATTGCAGAAAATGGACAGAAGGAGATTCCTGGAAAAGGCCGCTGCCACCGCGGCGGGGCTGGGCGCCCTTTACCTTGCCGCTGCCATGCCGGGTTGTGGCGGAAACGGCGAAATCTGTCCCGTGGACGAGGGGCCGGAAGCCTCGCCGGAGGATATCCCCTCTCCCCATAGGGAATCACCTTTATGGCCGGGGCTGGTGGTGGTGAGCGGCAAGGATCCCGCCGCCATGCTGCGCGCGGGCCTGGAGGCGTTGGGAGGCCTGGAGGCCCTCGGGGTTGCGGGAAAGAGGGTGCTCATCAAGGTGAACGCATCCTTCGCCCGCCCCCCGGAGGACGCCGTCACCACCGACCCTGAGCTGGTGGCGGAGGCTGTGAGGGCCTTCCGGCAGGCGGGAGCCACACGGGTGGTGGTCTTCGACCATATACTGCAGGACCTGGTGGACCAGACGCTGGAGAAAAACGGCATCGGAAAGGCTGCGAAAGCGGCGGGAGCCGAGACCGCTTTCTACGCGGTGAAGAAACCAGGCCCCGCACGCGTGGTCACCATACCGGGCGCCACCGCCCTGCCCTCCGCGGCTATTCTGGAGGAGGTCTTCCAGGCGGACATCGTGGTGAGCATGCCCAAGGCCAAGCACCACAGCGGGGCGGGCCTGTCCATGGCCATGAAGAACTTCATCGGTATTACCGCCAACATGGGTAATTTCCATAATGTGGATTTGCACCGCGCCATCGCCGAGATCTACACCGTGGTCAAGCCGTCCCTGGTGATAACCGACGCCACCAGCGTCCTCCTCGACCACGGGCCAGGCGGCCCTGGCACGGTGGCCGAGCCCGGCAGGGTGGTCATCGGGACCGATCCCGTGGCCGCGGACTCCTACACCTGTTCCTTCTTCGGCAAGGCGCCCTCGGAGATCGGCTACCTGGTCCACGGCGAGCGCCTGGGAGTGGGTACCACGGACTATGCCTCCCTGGGGGTCAGGGAGGTGAGCGCATGAGAAACGGCGGGCGCTTTAACCATGCTCACTGGCTACGCCGAGGCGTCCAGGTGATCTTCATCGCCCTTTTCATCCTCGCGGCGTGGGCAGCCTCCTATCCTCCTGCCGGAGCGGTGAATGAGAACCTTTTCCTGCGCGTCGACCCCCTGGCCGCCTTCGCGGCCGCCAGCGCGAGCAACCTCTGGTTTTATCTGCTTCCCGCCTGGGTGTTGCTGGGGCTCACCGCCTTGAGCGGCCGCTTCTTCTGCGGCTGGATCTGTCCCCTGGGATCTCTGCTGGAGATGCTGCCGTCGTTGGGCAGAAGGGGCAAGAAAGGCGCTTCTCGCCTGCGGCCCCGCGACCTCGCCGGCAAGCCCATCGGCAAAGGCGATGCGAGGTTGCGCCTTAAATACGTGTTTACGGCGGCGCTTTTGCTCCTCTTCCTTTTCGGGGTGAACGCTCTGTGGCTCTTTGATCCCCTGGTCATCGCTAACCGCGCCGTGGTTTTCGTGCTCCTGGGCGGGGTGCCGGTGGTGTTCATAGCCCTTACGGCGCTTGCCGTGTTGGTCGGGCCGCGTTTCTGGTGCCAGGAGATATGTCCTTTCGGGGCTTGCCTATCCGCGGCGAGCGTGGCGGGGTCGCGCCTTCCGGCCAAGGCAAGCCCCCTGTCGTTGGTGAAGGATGAAAGCGCCTGCATCCATTGCGGCAGGTGCTCCATGGCCTGCCCCTTCGCTATCGCCGAAGTGGCCGACAGCGAGATGACAGGACGGCTGGCCATCCCCGACTGCGCTCTGTGCGGGGAATGCGTCTCCGCATGCCCGGTGGAGGGCGCGCTCTCCCTGCGTGCTTTTGGCGCCCGCGTGCTCTCGTCCGGGAAAAGGAGGGGAGGGAGGAGGAAAAAGGATGGTGAAGAGACGCGGGGCGGCCCCCGTGCCGCCGACGGGCGTATCGAGGAGGAAAAGGGGCGGGAGGAGCTGCAGCGCACGGAAGCGTTCTGTCCCAGGAAGGGTTTTTCGCCCACCCCACCCGGGGATTCTCTTGTGAGCATGGACGTTAGCGGGACGAGACCATCATGCGTGAAGACGGCGCCTCCTTCATGTGCCGCGGCCATAACGGAGTCTACCGATACAGGCGAGGCGCATGCGGTGTCTTTAGTTAACCAGCGACCTTTCTCCCCCGCGGCTTCTCGGGCGATCCGCCATAAGGCCAGGGCGGACGTGCTGCAAACAGGGGATCCCGGTCCGCGCCTTTCCATGGCTTACAGGTACTTGAAGCCACCGGCCGCTCCGTATGAGGCATGGGCTCCAAAAGGAGTTGAGACACCATGAAAAACCTGAAGGTGGGAAGGCGCGATTTCCTCGCCATAGGTATGGCCGGCGCGGGCGCCATGCTCGGTTACGCCGTGCTCCGCGACACCAGCGCGGGCGCGGTGCCGCTGCTCAGGCCACCGGGGGCGCAGGACGAAGACGCCTTCGTCTCGCGCTGCCTGCGCTGCCAGCAATGCGTGCGTGCCTGCCTTACCGGTTGCCTGGAGCCGGCGGGAAGGGAGTTCGGGGCCGTGAGGCTCTGGACCCCCCGCCTCAATCCCGCCCTGGCCAAGTGCGAGTTCGAGCTCTGTGGGCGCGCCTGCGCGCGTGCCTGCCCCGTGGGGGCGATCAGGCGGCCCCCCGACGGCGAGGTGCGTATCGGCACCGCGGCGGTGAACAGGGCGAAGTGCATCGCCTGGAACGAGGGCAAGGACTGCCTGGTATGCTACGAGCGCTGCTCCTACGGGGCCATCGAGCCCGATTCCAGGGGCAGGCCGCGGGTGATGGCCGAGAAGTGCGTGGGGTGCGGTGCCTGCCAGAACACCTGCGTCACCTGTCCCGACCCCGCCATCGTGGTCTATCCCCCCGGCGAGGCCCCTGCCGGTGGTGGCGGGGGCAGGAGAGGCCGTGGTTGAAGTCCGAGATATAGCCTAGCGGGCGAAGATGTTACCTTTCTTGTTAGCGACAACCATGGTGCCTGGTAACGCAGCCGATCTGTCGATCCCCGCGAGTATCCCGGTTCGAGGTGTTGTTCATGAAGTTCATGGTCTTCGCGCGTGGTGCTGCCCATCCTTCTCCAGAACCCCGCACACTTGCGCGTATGGGATTATCACGCTTCCGTCCGCCGCCGGTCATGTTTTGCGGGCGCATGCCCGCGGAGGTCGATTTACCGGGGTCGGCGGGAAGGTTTACAATTAGCCCACGGGTTTCAGAAAAGGTGATGATAAGAGCATGGAAGTCCTGAAGAACAGAAACCTCAGCGTAAAATTCCAGATAATGGTAGAAATCGCGTCGCAGCAGCCCAACGTGTTCCAGAAGGATATCGCAAGGAAATTGAACCTGACCAACCAGGCCATATCTGAATATTTTCAAGAGCTCAGGGAGAACGGCTGGATCGAGCAGGTTGGACGCTCGAAGCACAGGGTGACCAGGGAAGGAGTGGCCTGGCTGCTGACCTCGTATCGAGACATGGTTTCCTACCTGGACAGGGTGGCGAAAGCCATCAACGATATCTCCATTTGCACGGCGATAGCGAGGGAGAGGGTCGAGGGCGGACAGAAAGTGGGCTTGATCATGGAGGACGGTATCCTCTACGCCATGCGTGATGCCTCGGGGCCGGCGAGCGCGATAGCGGTCACCTCCGCTGAGAGGGGCGAGGATGTCGGGGTCACAGGGGTGGAAGGCATAATCACCCTTCCCGAGGGCAAGGTCCACATCTTCAGGGTACCTACCGTCGACAAGGGCGGATCGCGTACCGTGGACCCTGACCGCCTGCGATCCGCCCTGCGGAGCGGGGTCCTGCTGGGTTGCATGGGGCTGGAGGCCCTGGTGTGCCTGAGAAAAGCTAAAAGAAAACCGCACTATTTCTACGGGGTCCAGGAGGCCATGGTTGAAGCGGTAAAGTCAGGATTGGATTTCGACGTGGTCATCAGCGAGGATTATCTCTCTTCCCTCCTGGCGAGACTGCGAGACGAGGGCATCGAGTATGTACTGATCGACGCCACCGGTTTCAAGAAGCGTTGACTTATCGCACCTCCGCGTTAGCGACCTGCCCTCCCGCGCTTCATGCGGGCGAACACGGCGATTACCGTTGATAACCCGCCCCGCCCGAAGAAACGGCTGGGGGCGGAGGAGGAAAGACGGAGCGCACACGTTTCCGGGCTTGCATAAACCTTGCAAACCCGCGGGCCGGAAGGCCGTTCAAAGCCGGAGCGCGGGATCGTCCCGGCGCGATGATTCGTGAACACCTGCATGTAAAACATGGCATCGGAAGCCAGAGGAGGCGATCCGCCCGATCGGCTTCCTTTCCCTGAAAAGGCGCTGCCACGTCCTGTTTCCTCCTCCCGCTCTGGACTGTGCAGAGGGCTGCTCAAAGCAAACAATGGGGGAAGGTGTCGGCTCGCTAGGATGCCGTGGAAAGGCGCCGACAACCCACGACCATTTTTATCGTGGGTAGCGTGTTGACATGTAATAGAAATCAAATAAAATGAATTATTATCAGAAAAACCTGATATAGAAAAAGGGATGAAACCGAACGTGAACGGGATGATCTCTGCATGAAAAGAACAGGGGTAGTCCTTCTGGCGCACGGGAGCAGAGAGGACACGAACGTTAGAGATCTTTTCAATGGGATCACGGAAAGGCTATCCGCCCTTATGCCGGAGCGGATTCGGGTTATCGCGGCTTTCATGCAGTTCAATTCGCCAACCCTGGAGGAAGCGGTTTTCCTGCTCCAGGAGGAATGCATAGACGAGATCTTCATCCTTCCCCTGTTTCTCCTCCCGGGAAGGCACCTGCGCCATGATATACCGCGCATGGTAAAGCGTATCGCCGGGGAAAATCCGGGGGTCAAGATGAGCCTGTGTGGGAGCCTGGGGGAAACGCAGGGGTTGTGCGAGTTGATAGCGCGCTGGATAACCCTGGAGCTTCCCGACTCTATATATAAGCGGGAAGCGCTTGATGACCTGCCGAAAACAGGAGAGGAGATAATGCGGGAGAGCATGAGGATCGTCGAAGTCATGCTCAGGTCGCGCTCCATAAGCGAAGGCGACAAAGGGGTGATCGCCCCCGTGGTTCACGCCACGGGGGATCCGACCATGGTGTCCGGCGTCTCCATAAGCCACGGTGCCGTGGAGCGGGGAGTCAGGGCCTTGAGGCAGGGGAGACCGGTGATAACCGACGTGAGGATGGTTAAAGCGGGGCTGAACCATCGCCTGCTGGAGGCGCTGCGCTGCCCCGTGTTCTGCGCCGCGGAGGTGTCGGATGCCGTACCTTCCGACGGCACTCGCGTCGCCAGAGGGATGCATAGGCTGGGAAAGCACATGGGAGGATCGCTGGTGGTTGTCGGCAACGCGCCCACGGCGCTGATGTCCGTGCTCTCCCTTATGCGGGAGGGCACGGCCATGCCCGAGATGGTCATCGGCACTCCCGTGGGCATGGTTATGGCCATGGAATCGAAGAGGGCACTCGCTTCCCTGGGTATACCGCATATAACCGTGCACGGTACCAGGGGGGGGAGCGCGGTTGCGGTGGCGGCAACCAACGCGCTGATCGAGATGGCGGCCAGGGGGAAAGAGCCGGTGGCCGTCTTCAGGCGGGAACGATGATCCACCCGAAAGGAGGAGAAAGATGAGAGGTAAAAGCTTGTCGTGGTGGAAGAAGCTGTTCTTTGCCGCGGTTTTCGCCCTTTTCCTTCAGATGCGGGGCAAGGCGTACGCCATGCACATCGCGGAGGGCATACTGCCGGCGGCGTGGGCCGGCGTATGGTATGCGATAGCCGCCGTCTTCGTCGTCGCGGGCGTGTATTACCTGTCGGTGGAGCTCAGGAGGGACAGGTCCCGCGGGCCCCAGATCGCCATGATGGGGGCGCTGGTCTTCATCATCTCCCTCCTGCCCATCCCCGTTCCCATCAGCGGGACCTGCTCGCATCCCTGCGGGACCCCCGTGGCGGCTGTCGTGACGGGGCCGGCGATCGCGGTGCTCATGGGAGCCATCGCCTTGTTGCTGCAGGCGCTGTTTTTCGCCCATGGGGGCATCACCACCCTGGGGGCCAACATCGTCTCCATGGCGGTGGTGGGTTCCTTCGCCGGTTATTTTACCTACAAGATCCTGAAGAGGTTCGGCGCCAACCCCTTCCTCGCGGCCTTTTTCGCGGGTTTCGTCGGGGACCTCTGTGTGTACTTGGTGACCGCATTACAACTCGCATTGGGTGTGGGCGGCGGTGCCGGCATCATCAGCCGCTGGTCCACCATATTCGTGGCCTTCCTGCCCACGCAGCTTCCCCTCGCCTTCATCGAGGGCCTGCTAAGCGGGGGGATCGTCTCCGCCCTGCACAGCAGAAAGCCCGAGTTGCTGCATGATTCCTTGATGCTTGCCGCGAAAAGGCAGACGGTGGAATAGACAGGAGGGGTCGGGAATGACGAGATCGAGGACAACCCTGCCTATTACCTGCGCCGCGGTTATCGTCGTCGCGGTGGTGTCGATAGCCTTAGCCGTGTACTTCAAGGACAACTCCTCTATAGCCTCAGGCGAGGGCGAGGAAGAGGCGAGCTGGTCCGGGATGGACGAGAGCGTGGTGGAGGCCTACGCCTCCGAGCATGGACGGGAGGCCTCGGGCCCCCTTCTCCCGGTGGAGGAGGGCGACATCCTGCTCTTTCTCTTCTGTCTGGGGGGGTTTGCCGCCGGATTACTGTTCGGATACAACTGGAGAAGGGTGGTAAGCGAGAAGAAATCGGGAGGGCTTGAGGAAACGGGCATGGAGCAGGCCACCTGAGCATGGAGGGCCACTTCTCGCAATTAGACCTCCCCGTAAGAGGAGGTCTGCAGCGGCTGAGGGACCCCAGGACCACCTTTCCCTTCGTCCTGGCCTGCCTCCTGCTCCTTCTTTTCACTTCCTCGGTTTTCCTGCCCATGCTGGTGGTGGGCTTCTGCCTCATCCTGCTGTGCGAGGGGGGGATTCCGCTTTCCGCCGTGATCAGGAGGGTATCCTTTCCCCTGGCCATCGCCGCCGTGCTCCTGCTCACCCAGGTACTCACCTATGGCCACACCGTGCTCTTTCGCGTGGAGATCGGGTGCGCCGCGGTGACGGGGTATAAGGAGGGGCTGTTGCGGGGAGTGGTGCTCATGAGCAGGGTGATGGCCGGGGTGACGCTTCTGGTATTCCTCACCTCCGCCACCCCCGTCTATCGCCTCCTGCAGTTCTTCGGCAGGATAGGGATGCCCGGATTGCTGGTCCTTCAGTGCCTGATGGTCTACCGTTTCTCCTCCCTACTGGTATCGGAGGCGGCAAGGATCCATGAGGCGCAGACCATCAGGCTCGGCTACTCTTCCCTGACGAAAAGGATCCGCTCCCTCCAACTTTTGGGGGTTTCCATGTTCCTGAGATCCCTTGACCGGTCGGGAAACATCTACGAGGCGGCGCGTATGCGTGGCGCGGGGACCGAGCTGCCGCGCAACGCCCTGGGAGAGTGGGAGGCGCGCATCGACCTTTTGCAGGCGGCCCTGTTCGCGGCCGCCTTCGCCGTCTTCTTTCTAGCTGGGAGGATATTCCATGTTGCGGCTTGAGGGAGTGAGCTTCGGCTACGGGGACGGGTCGTTCGGGCTCCAGGGGATAGACGTCGAGGTAGCCAAAGGGGAGATCGTCGGCCTGGTCGGTCCCAACGGCAGCGGGAAAACCACCTTGCTCAAGCTCATGATCGGCCTCTTGAAGCCGGACCGTGGCGTCATCTCCCTGGATGGAGAGCCCTTCCACAGGCTGAAGGAAAAGGAGATCTTCAGCAGGGTGGGACTGGTCTTCCAGGACCCCAACGACCAGATCTTTCTCGCCACCCCGGAACAGGACGTGCGCTACGGGCTGGTGAACAGGGGTTTAAGCGCAGGGGAGATAGAGAAGCGGGCCGGTGAGGCCCTGGAGACCGTGGGCATTCATCAGAAGTCCTCCGTCCCTATACAGCACTTGAGCCACGGGGAGAGGAAGAGAGTGGCCTTGGCGGGCGTGCTGGCCATGCGGCCCGACTACATGTTGCTGGATGAACCGACAAACGGCCTTGACCCCATGGGCGCCCATCGCTTCATGGAAACCCTGTTGGGTCTGAAAAAGAGCGGTGATATGGGCATCGCCCTTGCCACCCACGATCTTGACATGGCACCGGTCTTCTGCGACCGCGTCGTTCTCCTGCTGCGAGGGAGAATAACCTGCCAGGGCTCCCCCTCCGAGGTCTTTCAGGAAGTGTCGCTGGTGCGCGCGGCGGATCTCAGGCTGCCGAGGGTAGCCCATCTCATGGAGATCCTGTCCGAAAAGGACGGCCTGGGATGCGGGTCTCTGCCTTTGACCATCGGCCAGGCCAGGCGGGCTATCAGGAGCTGGAGCGTCAGGCCATGACCATTGCTAGGCCTCCGCTGTTTCCCCTCCTCCTCGACCTGCGGGATAAGCCTTGCCTCGTGGCGGGGGGAGGCGCCACGGCGGCGAAGAGGGTGCGCTCCCTGCTTTCGGCGGGCGCCGGGGTGATGGTGGTCGCCCCGGAGGTGGAGGGTTCCCTGAGGGATATGGTCATGGAAGGGGAGGTCGCGTGGGCGCAGAGGCCTTTCGCGCCGGAGGACGTGGAGGGAAAGTTCCTGGTCGTGGCGGTGACGGATGACCCGTCCCTGAACGCCGCTATTGAGTCGATATGCCGCAGCCGCGGGATCCTGGTGTGCGCCAACGCTCCGGACTGGAGAGGCGACGCCCTTTTCCCCTCCGTGATAAGACAGGGCGAGCTGGTGATCGCCGTCAGCACCAGTGGAGGGAGCCCCTCCCTTTCCCGCATGATCAGGGAGGAACTGGAAGCGGGTATGGACCAGGAGTTGCCAGCCCTGGTCTCGGTGATGAGCGGGGTGCGGAAAAGGCTCAAGGAGAGGGGGGTCAGCCCCTCGTTCCAGGAATGGAGGGCGGCTCTGGACGATGGTATTTGCCAGATGATGGTAGATGGCGACTACCGGGGAGCGGAGGAGGAGCTGCTGAGGCGGCTTTCCGGGGCGCCGGCGGAAAACCCGGAGATCGCGGTATGGGGCATAAGCCACAGGACGGCATGCCTGGAGGCCAAGGAGCGCCTCTCGCTGGAAGCGCGCGAGCTCGAGAGGTTGATAAAGGATATGAAAGCGAGGTTGGGAAACGCTCTGGTGCTGGATACCTGCAACAGGTTCGAGGTGTATTCCTTCACCCTGCCGTTACGGCTGCGCGAAGCGGTAGGGAGCATGGTCGTTCCGCGTCTCGCGGGCCTCGAGGAAGGCAGGGATTACGAATGCTATTTTCTGCGGGGAGAAAGCTGCCTGCGACACCTGGTGCGGGTGGTGAGCGGCCTGGACTCCATGGTGGTAGGCGAACACCAGATAAGGCACCAGGTACGCAGGGCGGCGCGGCTCTCGGAGTCCCTGGGGGCCCTCCGACACCCCTTGAAGGGAGCGGTGCAGAGAGCCCTCCACGCGGGGCGCGGTATCGCCGCCCACCTCTCGGGATATGGGGAGGAGAGGTCGATCAGCGGAGAGGCGGTGGCGGCGGCCAGAGAATGCGCGGGAGGCCTGGAGGGAAAAGCGGTGCTGGTGATAGGGAGCGGTCAAGCGGGGGGGATCGCGCTGCGCCTGCTGGCGAAGGAGGCGGTGGGAAGATTGTGGTTCATGGGATCGCATTACCACCGTGTGTCGCGCC